>JAKDNL010000143.1 GCA_030451825.1 Pseudonocardia sp.
GGTGCTGCCGTCCGGGAACCCGCTGCGCCCGTATGTGATCCTGATCCTCGTCGTGGCGTTCGTCTTCTCGATGCAGTCATTCCTCAACGTCGCGGTCTGGGTGTGGCTGGCGGAGGTCTTCCCGCTGCACATGCGCGGCCTGGGGATCGGCATCGCCGTGTTCTTCGGGTGGACCACGAACGCGGTGCTCGCCCTGTTCTTCCCGGCGCTCGTCGCGGGCATCGGTATCTCCGGAGCATTCTTCCTGTTCGCGGTCCTCGGCGTGATTGCGCTGATCTTCGTCGTCACGCAGGTGCCGGAGACCCGCGGTATTTCCCTGGAGAAGCTGGAGCGCGACGTCACCAACGGCGCGGCCTACAGCTTCCGAAAGGCCGCCCGCGTGGGTTAGCGGCACATCGGCCGACACCTGACTGTAAGGGTGAAGTCATGAAGGAAACGCACGCCATTCAGTTGATCGACAGGGACGACACGCCGGCTCGCCGTTTCTGGGCGATCCTCGTGGAACTGACGTCCAGATTCGCCATAAGGGCCGGCGTTCCGGTCCAGAACATCACGGGTTCGCCTGTCCTGCGCGAAGGGAAATCATGCCGCCGAAGGAACTGCTGATCGGGGGCCGGTGGACACACGCGACCACCGGACGCTCCGAGGACGTCGTCTCGCCGTTCGACGGCACCACCGTCGGTTCGGTCCCGGTCGCGGGCGTCGAGGACGTCTCGGCTGCGCTCGACGCCGCCGAGCGCGGTGCTCGCGTGTGGCGTGAGACGCCGGCGCACGAGCGGATGAGGATCCTGCGCCGGGCCTCCGAGCTGGCCGACGAGCGTGCTCCGGAGATCGCGCGGGTGCTCAGTGCGGAGAGCGGGAAGACGATCACAGAGGCGACCGGTGAGGCGAGTCGCTCCGGCGAGATCATCCGGCTGGCCGCGTTCGAGGGGACGCAGCTCTACGGCGAGACCCTGCCGCTGGACGCGAACCCCGGCACCGGACAGGACAAGATCGGGTTCACCATCCGGCAGCCGTGCGGCATCGTCGTGGCGATCGCGCCGTTCAACTATCCGGCGCTGCTCGTGCTGCACAAGCTCGGCCCGGCGCTGGCCGCCGGCAACGCCGTGGTGCTCAAGCCCGCTCGCACCACCCCCCTGACCGCGCTGATGCTCGCCGAGTGCTTCGTCGACGCCGGGCTGCCCGACGGTGTCCTCTCGGTGCTGACCGGGTCCGGCGGTGAGCTCGGCGACGCGCTGGTGACCGACCGGCGGGTCCGCAAGATCTCGTTCACCGGCTCCACCGGGGTCGGGGAGCGGATCGCGTCGGTGGCCGGGGTCAAGAGGCTCTCGCTCGAGCTGGGCGCGTCCTGCCCGGTGGTGGTGCTACCCGACGCCGACCTGGAGCAGGCCGCCGCCGCGGTCGCCGCGGGCGGCTTCGTCAACGCCGGACAGGTCTGCATCTCGGTGCAGCGCGTCATCACCCACCCCTCGATCAACGGCGACTTCCTCGACGCGCTGGTGCCCAAGGTGGCGGCCATCCGCACCGGCAACCCCGCCGCGACCGACACCACCATGGGATCGCTGATCACCGTCGCCGAGGCCGAGCGGGTGCGTGCGTCGATCTCCGACGCGGCCGCGGGCGGCGCCCGCGTGCTGACCGGAGGCGAGCGCGACGGCGCCGTCGTCTCGCCGGCCGTGGTCGCCGACGTCGATCCGGCCTCGCCGTTCAGCCAGGAGGAGCTGTTCGGCCCCGCGGTCGCGGTCAGCACCGCCGACGACTGGGACGCCGCCATCGCGCAGGCCAACGGCACCTCGTTCGGGCTCGGAGCCGGGATCTTCACCTCCGACATCGCGGGCGCGGTCCGGGCGATCCGCCAGATCGACGCCGGCAACATCCACATCAACTGGACGCCCCTGTGGCGCGCGGACCTGATGCCCTACGGCGGGCTCAAGGGCAGCGGGATCGGCAAGGAGGGCCCGCGCGCCGCCGTCGCCGAGATGACCGAGTCCAAGACCGTCGTCCTGCACGGCCGGCCCTGGTAACCCCTCCCTCCCACCTGGAGACCCACGATGAGCATCCCGAACACGGGCGGGCCGGGCACCGTGCGACTCACCGTCGCACAGGCCGTGATCGCCTACCTCTCGCGCCAGTACTCGCTCGCCGACGGCGAACGACGCCGGCTCGTCCCGGCCACCCTGGGCATCTTCGGCCACGGCAACGTGGCCGGCATGGGCCAGGCCCTGGACCAGCTCGCCGACGACATGCCCTTCATCCAGGGCCGCAACGAGCAGAACCTCGTGCACGCCGCCACCGCCTACGCCAAGGCGACGCGGCGCACCTCGACCCTGGCGGTCACCGCCTCGATCGGCCCCGGCGCGCTCAACATGGTGACCGGCGCCGGTCTGGCCACGCTCAACCGGCTGCCGGTGCTGCTGCTGCCCGGCGACACCTACGCCAGCCGCCGCCAGGGCCCGGTGCTGCAGCAGCTGCAGCACCCGGTGGAGGCCGACACCACGGTCAACGACGCGTTCCGGCCGGTGTCGCGGTTCTTCGACCGCATCACCCGGCCCGAGGGGTTGCTGACCGCGCTCCCGGCGGCGATGCGCGTGCTGACCGATCCGGTCGAGGCCGGCGCGGTGGTGCTGTCGCTGTCGCAGGACGTGCAGTCCGAGGCCTACGACTTCCCGCTCGAGATGTTCGTCGAGCGGGAGTGGACGATCCGGCGCCCCGCCCCGGACGCCGACGAGGTCGCCACCGTGGCTCGCCTGCTCGCCGAGGCCCGCAAGCCGCTGATCCTCGCCGGGGGCGGCGTGATCTACTCCGCGGCCACGGCCGAGCTGGAGGCGCTCGCCGAGACCGTCGGTGCGCCCGTCGCCGAGACGTTCGCCGGCAAGGGCGCGGTGCAGACCCGCTCCTGGCGGCAGGTCGGCGGCATCGGTCTCGAGGGGACCCCGGCCACGAACCTGCTGGCCGGTGAGGCCGACCTGGTCCTGACCGTGGGGGCGCGGCTGACCGACTTCGCGACCGGTTCGCAGTCGCTGTTCGCAAACCCCGACGTGCGCTTCGCCAGCATCAACGTGAACCGGCACGACGGGAACCGGCTCGGCGCGACCGGCGTGACCGCCGACGCCCGCCGGGCGCTCGCGGCAGTGAACGAGGCCGTCCGCGGGGCCGGTGTCGCCCCGGACCCGGCCTGGCGCGAGCGAGCCGAGGCCGTGGTCGCGCAGTGGCGGCCGGTGCGTGCCGCCGCCCTGGACCCGGACACCCCGTGGGAGCGTAGCTCGCTTCCCGAGGGCGCCGACGTCGTCCCGGAGACCGGCGCCGAGCTCACCGGGCCCCAGCTCATCGGCCTGTTGCAGGAGGCCGCCCGGCCCGGCGACACCCTCGTCGCCGCCGCCGGCGGGCCACCCGGTGACCTGCTGAAGGTCTGGGACGCCACCGAGGGACGCTTCGCCCATCTGGAGTTCGGGTTCTCGTGTATGGGCTACGAGATCCCGGCCGCCATCGGTGTCCGGCTCGCCGAGCCCGACCGCTCCCGGCGGGTGCTGTCGTTGCTGGGCGACGGCACGTTCCTGATGGCCCCGACCGAGCTCGTCACCGCCGGTCAGGAGCGCCTGCCGATCACCGTGGTGATCCCGGAGAACCACGGCTACCAGGTGATCCACCGCCTGCAGATGGGCCGCAGCGGAGCCGAGTTCGGCAACGAGTTCCGCTACCGGGTCGGGCAGCTCGACCTCGGCGGGGACAAGCCCACCGCGCAGCCGCGGCTCGAGGGCGACTACCTCGACGTCGACCTCGTCGGCGTCGCGGCCGGTCTCGGTGCCCGCGCGGTCCGGGAGGCGCTGGAGTCGACCCGGCATCACGAGGGCCCGGTCGTGATCGTCGTGCCGGTACGTCCGCATGTGGACCTGCCCGGCTCGGGAGCGTGGTGGGACGTCGCACCGTCGGAGGTCTCCACCTCCGAGACCGTGACCGCGCTGCGGGCCGAGTACGAGCAGGGCCTGGCCTCGCAGCGGTGGTTCGGATGAGCACACCGCTGGACGAAGGACAGCTGAGAGCGCGTCTCGCCGCCGGCGAGGCGACGGTGGGCACGTTCGTCGGGAGCGCCTCGCCGGTCACCGCCGAGGTGTGCGCCGCCGCCGGGGTGGACTGGCTACTGCTCGACCTCGAGCACGGCGCCGGCGGGGAGGAGCAGGTCCGCAGCGTCGTCCCGATCGCCGCGGCCTACGGCGTCCCGACCGTGGTGCGGGTCGAGACCGACGCCCGGATCCGGATCGGGCGCGTGCTCGACAACGGCGCCGCCGGCGTGATGCTGCCGCGCCTGGACACCGCCGAGCAGGTCCGCGACGCCATCCGGCACCTGTACTACCCCGGCACCCCCGCCGGCGGCGACCGCGGCGTCGCGACCTACAACCGGGCGTGCCGGTTCGGGCTCGACGCCGGTGCCCTGGACAGGTCCAACGACCAGGTGCTCGGTGTCGTCCAGATCGAGTCGGTCCGGGCGGTCACCGAAGCGGACCGGATCGCCGCGATCGACGGCGTCGACGTGTTGTTCATCGGCCCGCGCGACCTCAGCCACGACCTGGGTGTGCCCGGGCAGGTCACGGCCCCGGAGTTCCTCGACGCCCTGGCGAAGGTCCGCACGGCCGCGCGCAGCCACGGCAAGGCGTGCGGCCTGCTGGTCAACGACGGCGCCGCCGCCCGGACCAGGATCGCCGAGGGCTGGACGTTCGTCGCGATCGGATCGGACTCCACCCTGCTGGCCGCGGAGACGCGCCGCCAGCTCGACCGGGCCCGCTCGGCGCCCCCCTCCTCGTGACTTCGCGACTTCGACAGGAGTACCTCCATGGCTGAGACCACCAGCAGCACCCGCCCGATCGGCGTCGGGCTGATCAGCGTCGGGTGGATGGGCAAGCTGCACACCCGCGCCTACCAGTCCCTGCCGACGGTCTACCCGGAGCTGGGTCTGCGCCCCCGCCTCGTGCACGCCGCCGACACCGCCGACGACCGCGTCACCTACGCCCGCGACGTGCTCGGCTACGACCGCGCCGGCACCGACTACCGCGCCGTGCTCGACGACCCCGAGGTCGACGTCGTCTCCATCTGCGCCCCGAACATGCTGCACCGCGAGATCGGCATCGCCGCGGCGAAGGCCGGCAAGCACTTCTGGATCGAGAAGCCGGTCGGCCGCGACGCCGACGACACGGCCGCCGTCGCCGAGGCCGCACATGCCGCCGGTGTCATCACCTCCATCGGCTTCAACTACCGCCACGCCCCGGCGGTGGAGGAGATCCGTCGCCTGATCGCCGAGGGCGCCCTGGGCCGGGTCACTAACATCCGGTCGGTGTTCTTCAACGGCTACGCCTCCGAACCCAAGGGCGCGCTGTCCTGGCGGTTCAAGCGTGACCTGGCCGGCAGCGGCGCGATGGGCGACCTGCTCAGCCACGTCGCCGACCTCGTGCAGTACGTCGTCGGCCCGGTCACGCAGGTGAGCTCGCTGTCCTCGATCGTGCACCCGGAGCGGCCGATCCTCGAGATGGGCTCCGGAACGCACTTCGCCGTGATCGAGGACGGCGAGATGGGGCCGGTGGAGAACGAGGACTACGCCGCGGCGCTGGTCCGCTTCGCCGACGACGCCCGCGGCCCCGGCGCGGTCGGCACGCTGGAGGTCTCGCGCACCATCGTCGGTCCGCAGTGCGGTCTGGCCATCGAGGTCTACGGCACCGAGGGCTCCGCGAAGTGGAACTTCGAGAGGATGAACGAGCTGGAGGTCTGCACCCAGCGCGGTGGCCCGCACTACGGCTACGCGACCGTCCTGGGCAACCCGGATCTCGGCGACTACGGCCACTTCCAGCCCGGACCCGGCAACAGCATGGGCTACGACGACCTCAAGGTCATCGAGGCGAAGAAGTTCCTGACCGCCGTCACCGGCGGCGAGCAGGTCCAGTGCTCGGTCGACGACGCGCTGGCCGCGGCCCGGGTGGTCTCGGCCGCGGTCGTCTCGGCCGGGACCGGTCAGTGGCAGAGCGTCGATCCGGTCGAGGGCGCCCGCCCGGACCGACAGGAGCGCCGCCATGCCTGCTGAGCACACCGCCGCAGGCGGTGGCACATCGCTCGCCCAGGCCGAGCGCCCACTGGTGATCGCCCTCGGCGAGGTGGCCCCGGCACTCGTGGTCGACGTGCTCGGCGACCACATCGCCTTCGAGCCGCACCCGGGACCGGCGGAACTGGCCCGGGCGGCCGGCGCGATCGTGCGCGCCGACGTCGACGTCGACCGGGCGCTGCTCGACCGGATGCCGGCCATGAAGGTGCTGGCCCGGACCGGGGTGGGCGTCGACCGGGTCGACGTGGCCGCGGCGGCCGCGCGCGACATCCCGGTCGTGATCACCCCCGGCAGCGGGACGCGGGCGGTGGCCGAAGGGGTCCTCGCGCACGCACTGCACCTGATCAAGCGCCTCACCGCGAACACGGCGCTGGTGCGGGAGGGGCGCTGGAGCGAGCGGGCCGACGCCGCCGTGGTGCCCGGCGACCTCGACGGCGCCACCATCGGCATCGTCGGGTACGGCAGGATCGGCCGCCGCGTCGGGGAGCTCGCCGAGGCCTTCGGTATGCGGGTGCTCGCGTTCGACCCGGTGAGCCCGCCGCCTGCTCCCCTGCGTCGCGACGATGTCACCGAGCTGGTCGCGGAGTCCGATGTCGTGACCCTGCACGTCCCGCTCGGTCCGCATACCCGCCATCTCGCCGACGCCGGGCTCATCTCCCGGATGCGCCCGGGGAGCATCCTGATCAACTGCGGCCGGGGCGGGCTGCTCGACCTCGACGCCGGGCACGCGGCCCTGCGGCGCGGGCACCTGGGCGGGCTCGGCCTGGACACCTTCGATCCGGAGCCGGCCGTCCATCACCCCGTGTTCGACGAACCGAACGTCTCGCTCACCCCGCACACGCTGGGCCTGAGCCGGCGCGGCACGGCACTGACCTTCGCCGACGCCGCCCGGGGCGTCATCGACGTCCTGGCCGGACGCGCCCCCGCGGCGACCGCCACCCCGGCGCCGGAACCCACCGAGGAGATGATCCCGTGAAGGACCTGCTGACCGGCAAGGTCGTCGTGATCAGTGGCGGCAGCCAGGGCCTCGGGGCCGGCGTCGCCCGGTCCGCGGCCCGCGAGGGTGCTGCCGCCGTCGTCGTCACCGGGCGCCGGGTGGAGCCCGGCAAGCAGCTCGAGGCCGAGCTCACCGCGCAGGGGGTCTCGGCGCTGTTCGTGCAGACCGACGTCGCCGACCCCGAGCAGGCCATCGCCGCGGTCGAGGCCGCCGTGACCGCGTTCGGCCGGGTCGACTGCCTGGTCAACGCGGCCGGGCTGACCGACCGCGGGACCCTGGTCGACACGACGCCCGAGCTGTTCGACCGGCACGTCGCGATCAACCTGCGCGGCCCGTTCTTCACGATGCAGGCGGCGGTGAAGGACATGCAGCGGCGCGGTGCCCGCGGCTCGATCGTCAACGTCATCTCCGTCGCCGAGCTCGGCGGGCAGCCCTACCTGGCCCCCTACGTCGCGGCGAAGGCCGGTCTGGCCGGCCTGACCCGCAACGCCGCCCACGCCCACCGCTGGGACCGGATCCGGATCAACGGCCTCGACATCGGCTGGACCGAGACCGAGGGCGAGGACCTGACCCAGCGCAGGTTCCACGGCGCCGGCGACGACTGGCTGGACAAGGCCAACGCGTCGGTCCCGATGGGCAAGCTCGGCCAGGTCGACGAGATCGCCGACTTCGTCGCCTTCCTGCTCTCCGACCGCAGCGGGGTCGTCACCGGCTCCGTCCTCGACTGGGACCAGACCGTCCCCGGCGGCTCGGACTGATCTACCCCACCTCCGGCCCACCAGATTCGCGAAAAGGACCCCATGAGACTCGGGCTGATCGGCCTCGGCCGTATCGGAAGCTTCCACGCCGAGACCCTGACCGCGCTGCCCCAGGTGTCGTCACTCGTCGTGGCCGACGCCGCCCCCGGCGTCGCCTCGTCGCTGGCCGCACGCCTCGGCGCCGAGGCGGCCGACACCCCGGAGGCGTTGTTCACCGCCGGGCTCGACGGCGTCATCATCGCCGCCGCCACCGACGCGCACCCCGAGCTCCTGCTCGCCGCGGCGAAGGCCGGCCTGCCGACGTTCTGCGAGAAGCCGCTCGCCGGCCGGATCACCGACGGGCTCGACGTCGCCCGCCGGCTCTCCGAAGCCGGCGTGCCCGTCCAGGTCGGGTACCCGAGGCGGTACGACGCCGCCTTCACCGCGGCCCGTGACGCCGTCGCCTCCGGCGAGCTCGGCTGGGTGCACACCGTGCGGTCGACCACCCACGACCCGACGCCGCCGCCGCGCGACTACCTGGCCCGCTCCGGCGGCATCTTCCGCGACTGCGCGGTGCACGACTTCGACGCCGTCCGCTGGGTCACCGGCCGCGAGGTCGTCTCGGTCTACTCCACCGGCTCCGCCCGCGGCGACGCCATGTTCGCCGAGCTCGGTGACGTCGCCTCGGCCGCCACCATCCTCACCCTCGACGACGACGCCCGCGCCCTGGTCTCGAACGCCCGCTACAACGCGCGCGGGCACGACGTGCGGCTCGAGGTGCACGGCTCGGCCGACAGCGTCGCCGCCGGGCTCGAGGACTCGCTGCCGCTGCGGTCGGTCGAACCCGGGGCGACGTTCCCGTCGGGGACACCGCACGTGTTCTTCATGGACCGGTTCGCCGACGCCTTCCGCTCCGAGCTGACGGCGTTCACCGAACTGGTCGCCGGGCAGCGGACCTCCCCCTGCACCGTGGAGGACGCGATGGAGACCGGCTGGGTCGCCGAGGCGGCGACGCTGTCCCTGGCGCAGAACCGGCCGGTGGCCCTCGACGAGATCCGGGAGCGGCTGTGACCGTCGGAATCGGGCTGATCGGGGCCGGCGCGATGGGCGCGGACCACCTGGCCATCCTGGCACGCGACGTCGCCGGAGCCCGGGTCGCCGCCGTCGCCGACACCGACACCGCGCGGGTCTCGACGCTCGTCGAGCAGCTCGGGCTGTCCGGGGCGGAGATCACCGCCGACCCGTACCGGCTGGTGGGTCTCCCCCAGGTCGATGCCGTACTCGTCGCGTCGCCGGACGACACCCACCACGATCTCGTGCTGGCCTGCCTGGACTTGGGCAAGCCGGTGCTGTGCGAGAAACCGCTGGCCACCACCTCGCACGGCTGCCGGCGGATCGTCGACCGGGAGATCGAGGTCGGGCGACGTCTGATCCAGCTCGGTTACATGCGCCGCTTCGACCCCGGCTACGTCGAGATGAAGCGCGCGCTCGGCACCGGGCGGGTCGGCGCCGCGCTAATGCTGCACTGCCGGCACCGCAACGCCACCGCGCTGCCGTGGTTCACCCCGGAGATGCCGCTGCTCAACTCCGCGGTCCACGAGATCGACGCGGTGCGGTGGCTCCTCGACGCCGACGTCACCCGCGTCAGCGTGTACGACCCCCGCTCGACCCGGCACGCCGCCACCGGCATGGCGGACCCCCGGCTGGTCGTGCTCGAGACCAGTTCCGGCGCGGTGGTCGACATCGAGGTGTTCGTCAACGCCCGCTACGGCTACGACGTCCGCTGCGAGCTCGTCGCCGAGGACGGCACCCTGTCGCTGATCCCGCCCGCACCGCTGCGGACACGCACGGACGGGACCGAGGGCACCGCGATCGCCGACGACTTCCGGGAGCGGTTCGCCGACGCCTACCGCCGCCAGCTCCAGCACTGGGTCGGTTCGATCCGCGACGACGTCGCGACCGGGGCGTCCGCCTGGGACGGCTACGCCGCGTCCCGGACCGCGGAGGCGTGCGTCTCCGCCGCGGCCACCGGACGTGCCATCGACCTCGAACCGGCGGAGATCCCGCCGCTCTACGCGCGGTCGTCGACCGCGTCGATCACCAGCCACCACTGAGAGGACCACCATGATCATGGACCGAGTCGCCGCCGCCCCCATCTCGTGGGGCGTCTGCGAGGTCCCCGGATGGGGCCACCAGCTCACCCCGGAACAGGTGCTGCCCGAGATGCGCGCGGAAGGCGTCGTCGCCACCGAGTTCGGGCCGGAGGGCTTCCTGCCCCTCGACCCCCAGGCCAAGACCGCCACCCTGCGCGAGCACGGCCTGCAGGCCGTGGGCGGCTTCGTCCCAGCGCTGCTGCACGAGTCCGGCCACGACCCGTTGCCGGCCATCGACCGCGAGCTCGACGGGTTCGTCGCCGCCGGCGCGAGCACCCTGGTACTGGCGGCGGTCTCCGGTCTCGACGGATACGACACCCGTCCCGACCTCGACGAGGCCACATGGCAGGTGTTGTTCGCCAACCTCGACCGCATCGTGGCCCGGGCCGGGGAGCGCGGGGTGAACGCCGTCCTGCACCCGCACGTCGGCACGATGGTCGAGAAGAAGGACGAGGTCGAACGCGTCCTGTCCGGCTCCACCGTGCCGCTGTGCCTCGACACCGGGCACCTGCTCATCGGCGGTACCGACCCGGTCGAGCTCGCCAAGGCCGTCCCCGACCGGATCACCCACACCCACCTCAAAGACGTCGACGTGGCCTTCGCCCGGCGGGTGCAGGCCGGCGAGGTCCCCTACACCGACGCGGTCCGGGACGGCATGTACCGGCCGCTGGGAGCCGGCGACATCGACATCGCGGCGATCATCGACGTGCTCGAGGCGAACGGGTACCGCGGCTGGTACACGATGGAGCAGGACACCATCCTGACCGCCCCGCCCACCGGCGAGGGCCCCGTCGTCGACGTCCGCGCCGGCATCGCGTTCCTGCGCGGTCTCGACCGCGACTGACCCCGTCCGACGAAGGAGAGAAGGTCCGATGGAGCCACTCCGTTTCGGGATGCTCGGCGCGGCACGGATCGCCGAGCGCTCCCTGGTCTCACCCGCAGCAGCAACCGGTGACCGGATCGTCGCGGTCGCCGCCCGCGACCGTGACCGCGCCGCGGCCTTCGCGGACAGGCACGGGGTCGAGAACGTCCTCGACTCCTACGACGAGGTCGTCGCCTCGCCCGAGGTCGAGGTCGTCTACAACCCGCTGGCCAACGCCCTGCACGGACCGTGGAACCTGGCCGCAGCCCGGGCGGGCAAGCACGTTCTCAGCGAGAAACCGTTCGCCTCGAACGCCACCGAGGCACGCCAGGTCGCCGACGCCGCGCGGGCCGCGGGCGTCACCGTGATCGAGGGCTTCCACTACCTGTTCCACCCCGTGATGCGCCGCGCCCACGAGATCCTGGCCTCCGGCGAGCTCGGCGAGCTCACCCACGTCCAGGCCCGCACCCGGATGCCCCCGCCGCCGGACGACGACCCCCGCTGGAGTCTCGAGCTCGCCGGCGGCTCGGTGATGGACCTGGGCTGCTACGGCCTGCACGCCCACCGGATGCTCGCCCCGTTCGCCGGCGGCACACCGGTCCTCACCGGTGCCCGCGGCGCCGAGCGGGCGGGCCGGCCCGGCGTGGACGAGTGGATCCAGGCCCACCTCCGGTTCCCGAACGGGGCGAGCGGCCTGTCCCGGTCGTCCATGGTGCACGACGACTTCGGCATGACGCTGCGCCTGGTCGGCTCCGTCGGCGAGCTCGTCGTCGCCGACTACGTACAGCCGCACAAGGACGACGGCCTGCACGTCTCCGTCCCGGCCGGGACCAGGGTCGAGCGACTCGGCACCCGATCGTCGTATCTGTACCAGCTGGAGGCCGTGCGGGAGCACCTCCGGAACGGGGCCGAGCTGCCGATCGGGATCGACGACGCGGTCGAGGCCGCCGAGATGATCGACGACATCTACCGGGCGGCCGGGTTCGAGCCCCGCCCGTCCCGGGTGCCGATCAGCAGCTGACCTTCGACCCCGCGGCGAGAGCGGCGGGATCCGATCTCGCCGCGAGGGTGTCCGAAGGACGCTCACCGAAGCGGTGCCGGTAGGCGGCCGAGAAGCGGCCCAGATGGGCGAATCCCCAGTGCCGCGCCGCCTCGGTCACCGACGCGACCCCGGTGCGCAGATCCTCGTGGACGCGATCGAGGCGAACCCCGACGAGATAGGTCATCGGCGGAACGCCGACGTAGGTCTGGAAGCACTCCTGGAGCCTGCGGGCACTGACGCCTGCCGCGCGTGCCAGGTCGGCGAGGGTGTAGTGCTCCTCGGGGCGGGCCTGGATCAGGTCCACCACCGCGCGAACCGGTTCCGGCCGCGCCGGTCCGGCGCCCTGGTCGTCGACCAGCTCCGCGGTGTAGTTGTGCCGATGGCCCAGCAGGAGCCCGTCGACCAGCAGTCGCTCGTATCGGAGCCGCATCGCCGGTGAGTCGATCAGACCGTCGTCGTCGAGCTCGCCGATCAGCAGCCGCAGGGTGTTGTACCAGCTCCGCCCGGCCGGGGTGTTCAGTCCGAACGCGATGTCGAATTCCAGCGGATAGGGGGCCGGGCGGCCCAGGAGCCCTTCCAGCTCGTCGTCGACCAGCTCCCGCCTGATCTTCACGCCGACCTGTTCGGTGCCACTCGCGCAGTGCAGCAGCCGGTGGCCGTGTTCCGGTGTGAAGACCGCGGCCGTGCCCGCGGTTCCGACGGACTGCCGCTCGCCGGACGCCGCGACCACCTTTCCGCTCAACACGACGTTGACCTGGTAGTGCGCCGAGGTGCCCTCGGGCACGACGGATGTGTCCTGGCCGAAACGCATGAGTCCCACGGTGAGGTTCTCGGTCCGGGCCCCGCGCAGCTCGCCGAGGCCGGCCGAGGAACGGGACAACGGCCGTACCTGCGCCGGGTAGAACAGCGCGTTGAGGTGCTCCCGGAAGACGTCGATGCCGGCGTCGGTGGTCAGGACGTGACGCGCGAACTCCGGACGGGCGGTCGTGCCGATCACGGTCCTCCCTGCACGGGTCCACGCCGTCGTGGCGACGGTCGGCGGGTGGGCGGGGTCACTCCCCCAGCGTAGCCGCGCGATGCGGCGGGTCGGCCGCGCGAAGCGGCTATCGATGTGCCCGGGCCCTTCGTA
>JAKDNL010000144.1 GCA_030451825.1 Pseudonocardia sp.
GCTTCATCACCTCCACCGGGCACGGCGAGCCGGCCATGATCCCGGTGCGCAGCGACGAGAGGTCATAGGAGCCGAACTCCGGGTCGTTGAGCTCGGCGATGAACATCGTGGGCACCCCGTACAGCGACGTGCAGCGCTCCTGCGCGACCGCGTGCAGCGTCGCCTTCGGGTCGAAGCCCTGCGCCGGGATCACCATCGTGGAGCCGTTGGTGGTGGCGCCCAGGTTGCCCATCACCATGCCGAAGCAGTGGTAGAACGGCACCGGGATGCACACCCGGTCGGTCGGCCCGTAGCCGCACAGGCGACCGACGTTGAAGCCGTTGTTCAGGATGTTGTGGTGCGAGAGCGTCGCGCCCTTCGGGAACCCGGTGGTGCCCGAGGTGTACTGGATGTTGATCGGGTCGTCCGCGGAGAGGCCGCCCTGGATCTCGGCCAGCCGGGCCCGGTCGCCGTCGTCCCCGCCGGCCGCGACCTTGTCCCACTCCGGCGAGCCGATGATCACCACCTGGCGCAGGTCCGGGCAGTTCGGGCGGACCTGTTCGATCATCCCTGCGTAGTCCGAGGTCTTGAACGCACCGGCCGCGACCAGCACCGAGATCCCGGCCTGGTTGAGCACGAACTCCAGCTCGTGCGTCCGGTACGACGGGTTGATGTTGACCAGGACGACGCCGATCTTGGCCGTCGCGTACTGGACCAGCGTCCACTCGGCCATGTTCGGCGCCCAGATGCCGAGCCGGTCGCCCACCTGCAGCCCGGCCCGGAGCAACCCGCAGGCCACCTTGTCGACGTCCTCGCGCAGCGCCGCGTAGGTCCACCGCCGCTCGGTGGGCACCTCGACCAGCGCGTCCACGTCCGGATATGTGGCCGCGGTGCGGTCGAAGTTGTCGCCGATGGTGTCCCCGAGCAGCGGGGTGTCGGAGATGCCGGAGGCGTAGGACGGGAGAGCGGGGGACGGGGTGGAGGTCACTGCGCTGTACTCCTCGGGGCGGACGTTCGCGATCGAGGTCACATCCTGTCCCGGCCGACGCCTTCCTGCCAACCGGCCGGTCGATCGAAGATCCGGCCCAGCTGGCCCGCAAGCCGATGACCCGCCACCCCCGACGCCGAGACCGGGTCGATGCGGCGCTCTACGGCGGCCCGTCCACGGGTGAAAGTGACATGAGGGTCGTCGGAGTCGGCCAGGACGACCGTGGTGCCACGCTCACCCGCGATCGTCGGGCCGGACGCCCCACAGCGATCCGCCGTGGCCGCACCGGAACCGGCCCCCGGCCTCACGGTGCCGCTCGGCGGAGCCTCGGGTGGCACGAGCGAACGCGAGCCGCGGAGGCGGCCCGGAAACGGCGGGCGCCCTGGCGATACGCTCGATCGATGCACGATCCCCGCGTCCTGCTGGACCCCGCCGCCGACGCCGTGCGCAAGCTCTCCCGCCGCGGCCACACCCTCGATCTCGCGTACCTGGAGAAGGTGCTCTCCGGTCGCAACGCCGCCATCCAGCGCGGTGACGAGGCGCGCGCGGAGTCCAAGCGGCTCTCCGCCGCGGTGAAGGGCGCGACGCCGGAGGAGCGCCCGGCACTGGTGCAGGCCTCGCGGGACCTCAAGTCGGCGGTCGCCGAGGCCGACGAGGAGCAGAAGCGTCTCGACGCCGAGCTGACCGAGTTCCTGCTGGGCGTGCCGAACCTGCCCGACGACGGGCTGCCCGACGGGGCCAGCGACGCCGACGCCGAACTCGTCCGCACCTGGGGCGAACCGCTGCCCGCCGAGGGCGCGCGCGACCACGTCGAGCTGGGTGAGAACCTCGGGATCCTGGACCTGGCCCGGGCCACGAAGCTGTCCGGGCCACGGTTCGCGGTGCTCTGCGGCCGCGGGCCCGCCCTGGAGCGGGCGCTGTCGCGCTACTTCCTCGACGTCGCGACCCAGCGGCACGGCTACACCGAGTTCTCGGTCCCGACGCTGGTCAACCGGGAGACGATGACCGGCACCGGGCAGCTGCCCAAGTTCGAGCAGGACCTGTTCCGCACCGGGGTGGCCGACCGGGACCTGTTCCTGATCCCGACCGCCGAGGTCCCGCTGACGAACCTGCACGCGCGGGAGACCCTCGCCGCCGAGGACCTCCCGCTGGCCTACACCGCGCACACGCCGTGCTTCCGCTCGGAGGCCGGCAGCTACGGCCGCGACACCAAGGGCCTGATCCGGCTGCACGAGTTCTCCAAGGTCGAGCTCGTGCGCCTGGTGCGGCCCGAGGACTCGCGCGCCGAGCTGGAGCTGCTGCTGGGACACGCCGAGGTCGTCATGCAGGAGCTGGGCCTGGCCTATCGCGTGGTGAAGCTGGCCGCGGGCGACATCGGCTTCTCCGCCGAGATGACCTACGACATCGAGGTGTGGCTGCCCGGGCAGGGCGCCTATCGGGAGATCGCGTCGGCGTCGGACTTCGGGTCGTTCCAGGCCCGTCGCGCCGGGATCCGGACCAAGGCCAAGGACGGCACCCGCGGCTTCGCGGCCACGCTGAACAGCTCCGGGCTGCCGGTCGGGCGGACGCTGGTCGCGCTGCTCGAGCAGGGCCAGCAACCCGACGGCAGCGTCGCGATCCCCGAGGTGCTCGTGCCCTACTGCGGCTTCGACCGTCTCCGCCCGGCCTGAACCTTCTCCGAGGCACGTCGCAGCGGGCGGGGTGCGGGCTCGGGCCAGGGCCCGACCGGCACCAGCACCCGCTCGGCCGGGGCGAACCCCGCCGGGTAGCCGGCGGTGCGCCAGCTCCCGGCCGGCGAGTCGGCGGGGAGCCAGTGCGGGCGCCAGATCCCGATCGCCAGGTCGATGTCCTCCAGCGACGGGCGCAGCTCGTCGGTCAACGGGGTGCGCAGGTGCTCGGCCCACAGCCGGACCCGCAGGTCCCGGACGTGGTCACCGGTCGTGACCAGCACGGTGGACAGCTCGGTGTCGGTGCCGCGCATCGAGCGGCTGAAGAAGTTCGCCGACCCGACCGAGGCGAACACGTCGTCGACGAGCATCAGCTTGGTGTGCACCGTGAGGTCCTCGATCCGGTGCATCATCACGTTGCCCCGATCGGCCGGCCTGAGCTGGTCGATCACGCCGTGCTGGATGTCGCCGGTGACGCGGCGGCGGAACTTGTTGACACCGCCGTCGGCCGGGTCCTTACGGCCCGAGCAGACGAGCACGACCTTCACCCCGCGCGCCGCGGCGTCGCGCAGCAGGCCGTAGAGCCGGAACGCCCGACGGCCGCCCGGCGCCTCGTAGAAGTACTGGTCCTCGAGGTAGATGTAGTGCTGCGCGCCGCGGATCGCGGTCGCGAGCGCGTGGTAGACCTCGTGCACGCCGTGCCGGGGCAGGGTCGTCCAGTGCCGCCGGTGGAGCGCGAACCACTGGTCGATCTTCCACGGCCGGAACGAGCGCAGCACCTGCACCGCCGTCCCGGGTGCCGGGTACGACCCGACCGACGGCGCGGGCGGCAGGTCGTGCAGGTAGGGCTCCGGGTTCATCACCTCCCAGCGGGCCGGCGGGAACCACACCTCACGCGAGGGCAGCGACGCGGCCTCGCGCCAACGTCCCCGGTAGTTCTCCCACACCCGGGCCGCGGCCGGTCCGCGCAGCCGCACCGCGCCGTCGTGCCAGCCCCAGCGCTCGTCGCCGATCGAGAGCCGGTCGTGCGGCTCGGCGTCGTAGCGGTTCGCCGACAGGTCCAGCCCGCCCACGAACGCGGTCAGCTCGCTGCCGACGTGCAGCACGACCATCTTCTGGTGGTGGCACCCGATCCCGGCGCCGGACCAGTCCAGCAGCACCCGCCCGCGCAGCGACTCGTACTCCCGGAACGCGAGCGCGGCGAACACGTTCGCCCGGAACGGTCCGATCTTCACCCCCGGGACCGAGCCGCTGAACACGGCGGCGGTGAGCAGGAGCCGCACGTCCACCCCGGCCGACGCCTTCTCGGCGAGCAGGTCGGTGAGCGGCCGGTAGTCCGGCTCGCCGGGGCGGCGACCGGTGAGGTCCATGTCGGACTCGATCTGCAGGCCGGTCGCGAAGAAGCTGTCCCCCGGCCCGGCCCGGTCGAGCAGCGCCGACACCTGAGCGAAGTAGTCGATCCCGTCGATGACGGGGACCCACTCGCTGTCCTCGGTGAACGTCGGGCTCTGCGCGGTCCCCGGCACGAGGTACCGGCCGGTCAGCTCGTCCAGTGTCGTTCCGGCATCCACGACGGCGACGCTATCCCCGAGATCCATCCGAACGCCGTCCGGACCACGAACGGGCGGTTGCGCCGAACCGTCGTCACAGACCGCCGGTGTTGAGCAGCCGATCGACCGTGCCGTCCACCGTGCCGCCCTTGACCACGTCCGGCACGGCCTGGTCGGTGATCCAGTCGCGGATCGTCGCGGCCGGCGCATCGCCGTTGGCCTGCTTGTAGAGAGCCGCCACCCCAGCCGCGAACGGGGCCGCCATCGAGGTGCCGCTGTAGGACGCGGTGCCGCCACCCGGGACGGTCGAGACGATCCGGCTGCCCGGCGCGTAGAGCGCCACGCACGGGCCGGTGGAGGAGTTCGTGGCGCGCTGGTCGTCGATCGTGGAGTTCGCGACCACCAGGACGTCCTTCGACGCGCGGGGCAGGGCCGTGCAGTCGTTGCCGCCGGTGTTGCCGGCCGAGGACGCCGCGAACACCCCGGAGTCGACCATGCGCTCGAGCGCCGTCCGCAGGGTCGGCGATCCGGAGTAGCTCCAGGACATGACGGCCACCGCCGGGCCCTTCTTGTTCTTCACGACCCAGTCGATACCGGCGATCAGCGAGGACAGCGTCCCGGTGCCGTTGCAGTCGAGCACCTTCACCCCGTGCACCCGGGCCTGCTTGGCCACGCCGTAGGTCTCCGAGGCGGCGATCCCGGCGACCACGGTGCCGTGCCCGTCGCAGTCGGTGTCGGTGTTGTCGATCGTGTTCACGTCGAAGCTCGCCCGCCCGCCGAAGTCGGGATGGGTGGCGTCGACGCCGGTGTCCAGCGCGTAGATGTCGACGCCCTGCCCGGTGGCCTGCGTGGTGTAACGCCCGTCCAGGGGGAGCCGGCGCTGGTCGATCCGGTCGAGGCCCCAGTTGCCGGGCTCGTTCTGAGTGCCCTCCGTGGCCGGGGCGTCCTGGTGAACCGCGGAGCGCGGCTCCAGCGGGGTGATCTCCCGGTCTTCCTCCAGCCCGAGGACGCCGGGCTGGGCCCGCATCTCGGCGGCCTGCACCCGGTCGAGCTGCGCGGCGAAGCCGTACACCACCTCGTCGAACGTGACGTCGGGGGTGACCCCGACCGCCTCGGCGGCCGCTCGGCTCTGGTCGGCCGAGCCGGTCCGCACGATGTAGCCCGACGCCGTCGTCGACGCCACGGCCGCGGCCGGGACGCACAGCGCGACGACCAGCTGCACCACGGCCACGACCAGAACCACACGCAGGAGTACTCGGATCACGGAAAGCGACACTAAGCGGCTGTGGCGTAGGTTGCCAGAGACACGATAGTGGCCTGGGTGACGCTTGTGACCGTTGGGGTGACGGAGGGTCTCGGTGCCGGATCATGGCCCGGTCCGTCCATCGACCTGCTCGCGCAGGATGTCAGCATGTCCGAGGTGGCGCGCGGTTTCGTCGATCATGTGGAGACAGATCCAGCGCTACGACACCTGCCCGAGCTCCGGGTGCGGGACGGCGTCGGTGAGGGGTCGGAGAGCCCCTCCATTCCCGGCCTGCGTCCTCCTGCGTGTCCGGCGTTGGCTGACCGCTGGGCTAGCCGGGATAGCTGCGGATCTCGTTCGCCTTGAGCTCGGCCCACATCGATGCGCCCGGGGTGATGTCGAGGTCCGCGACCGCTGCCGGAGTGATGTCGGCGAGCACGTCGGGTCGGCCGGCGAGCTCGACCCGAGTGGTGGTGCCGTGCGCCTCCAGGCCGCGCACCCGTACCGGCCAGGTGTTGCGGGCACTGCCGTTCGACGGCGTGCGGTGCAGGCTGACCGCGGTCGGTGAGAACGCGACGAGCACCGGGCCGTCTCGCTCGATGACGGTGGTCAGGCTCCCCCCGTCGTCGAGTTCGACGTCCGTACCCCGGCTGACGCCGCGGTAGAGGTTGACGCCGACGAGCTGGGCGACATAGTCGGTGCGCGGCGCCATCGCGATCTCCGACGGTGTGCCCTCCTGGACGACCCGCCCCTGCTCCAGCACCAGCAGCCGGTCGGCGAGCACCATCGCGTCCAGCGGGTCGTGGGTGACCAGCACGGCGGTTCCGGAGAACTCGGTCAGATGGTGTCGCAGCTCCCCGCGCACGTCGAACCGGGTGCTCGCATCGAGCGCGGCCAGCGGTTCGTCGAGCAGCAGCAGCCGAGGGTCGGTGACCAGGGCGCGCGCCAGCGCCACGCGTTGGGCCTGCCCTCCGGACAACGAGCGGGGCCGCGACCGGGAGTACTCGCCGAGGCCCACCCGTTCCAGCCACGCCTGCGCCCGGGCCCGGGCCTCGTGCCGGCTCGTCCCCCGGGCCCGCAACCCGAATGCGACGTTCTCCAACGCCGTCAGATGGGGGAACAGCAGGTAGTCCTGGAAGACCATGCCGACCGGGCGCCGCTCCGGGCCCACGAACGTCCCGGCCGACGCGTCGTCGAGCACCATCCCGTCGAGCACGATGCGTCCCGCCGACAGGGACAGCAACCCGGCCATCACCCGAAGGCCGGTGCTCTTGCCGGCCCCGTTGGGTCCGAGCAGCCCGACGGTCTCACCGCGGTCGGCCGCGAACTCCAGCTCCAGGCTGAACCGGTCTCCACGCTCGACGGTGATCGCGCACTGCAAGCTCATCCATCCCCCGGTCCCAGGTGGCGTCCACGGCTCATGTGGCGTTCGGGCTGATCCACTTGTCCCGCATGCTGCCGAGCACGATGATCGAGACCGCCAGCAGCACCAGGCTCAGCACGATCGCCGCCTGCGGATCGGTCTCCAGCGCGAGGTACACCGCGAGCGGCATCGTCTGCGTCTCGCCGGGGAAGTTCCCGGCGAAGGTGATCGTCGCCCCGAACTCGCCCAGTGCGCGCGCCCAGCACAGGACGGCCCCGGCCGCGATGCCGGGGGCCACCATCGGCAGCGTGACGCGGCGGAACGTCAGCCACCGCGACGCCCCCAATGTCGCCGCGGCGTCCTCGAACCGGCGGTCCGCCCCGCGCAGCGCGCCGTCCACCGAGATCACCAGGAACGGCATCGCGACGAACGCCTCGGCCACCACCACCCCGGTGGTGGTGAACGGCAGTGACACCCCGAACCACGCGTCGAGGTACTGCCCCAGGAGGCCGTTGCGGCCGGCCACCAGCAGCAGCGCCACACCGCCGACGACCGGGGGCAGCACCAGCGGGACGGTCACCAGCGCACGCAGGAACGGCCGGCCCGGAAGGTCGCTGCGGGCGAGCAACCATGCCAGCGGGACCCCGAGCAGCAGGCACAGCACGGTGGCCAAGGTCGCCGTGGTCAACGACAGCTCCAGCGCCTCGAGCACCATCGGGCTGGTGATCCTGGTCAGCAGCGTTCCCCACGGTGCCTCGACCAGGAGCCCGAGCAGCGGGACGACCAGGAACGCCAGCCCGAGGGCGGCCGGCAGAACCAGCACCACCGGCAGCCCGGACCGGTCGCGGGTGCGCCGACGCCCGCGCGGCCGGACCGGCTCGGCGGCCGGCGGACGGACGCGCGCCGAGGTCACGACGCGGCGGGGGTGAACCCGAACCTCTCGAGCACCTGCTGCCCGGCCGGGGAGAGCACGTAGTCGACGAAGGCCTGGGCGACCTGGGGGTTCGGCGCGTTCTTCAGGGCCACGATCGGGTACTCGTTGGTCTCGGTGTCCGCCTCGGGGAACTCGATCCCCTGAACCTTGTCCCCGGCGGAGGCCACATCGGTGCGGTAGACGAGCCCGGCGTCGGCCTCACCGAGCGAGACCTTCGTCAGCACGGCCTTCACGTCCTGCTCCTGCGTGTCCGGAGCCGGGGTGACCCCGGCGGTCTGGAACAGCTGCTTCGACAGCGCCCCGCAGGGCACCTGCTCGGCGCAGATCGCGATCTTCAGGTCCTGCTTGCCGAAGTCGGCCAGGCCGGTGATCCCCGCCGGGTTGCCCTTGGGCACCACGATCTGCAGCTTGTTCGTCACGAAGACCCTGGGCTGGCCCGTCGCCATGCCGCCGTCGACGACCTTCTTCATCTGCGCGTTGTTCGCCGAGGCGAACACTCCGGCCGGGGCACCCTGGCCGATCTGCCGGGACAGCGTCGAGCTTCCGGCGAAGTTGAACGTCACCGTCGAGCCCGGGTTGGCGGCCTGGAAGTCCTTCCCGAGCTGGGTGAACGCCTCGGTCAGCGAGGCGGCCGCGAACACGGTGGCCTCCCCGCCGGCCGCGGGCTGCGCCGGGGCCTGCTGCTCACCGCCGCCGCTGCCACATCCCGCCACGGCCAGCAGGACGGCCGCGGCCAGGGCCAGCTGCCTCCAGACTCGATACCGACGATCCGACATTACGGGCTCCTAACAATTGCAGGTGCGGCCGAACAGGCATTCAGGCCTGCGGATGCGGGACGGTGTTGAACAATGGAGGCAGGCCTCACAGGTGCCCGCCCGGGGTCTCGACCACGACGTTCGTGGACTTGATCACGGCCACCGCCAGCGCGCCGGGCTCCAGGCCCAGGTCGCGCACGGCCTCGCTGCTCATCAGGGACACCACGCGGTGCGGGCCGCACTGCAACTCGACCTGCGCCATCACCGTGTCGGCGATGACCGAGGTCACGAGGCCGACCATCGGTTGCGGGCCGAGCGCTGCACCACCGACGGGTCCGCCGGCACGCTGGCGTGCTCGCGGGCGAACTCCGCGAGTGCGGCGCCGTCGATGACCTTGCGGTTCGACGCGTCGCTGCGCACCGGCAGCGTCCCGGCGTCCACCCATCTGCGCACGGTGTCGTCGCTGACACCGAGCAGCCGGGCGGCCTCGGAGATCCTGAAGTGCGGCACGGGCGGGATCCTATGATCGCCGATGCGGTCGCGCCATGGCAAATTGGTCGCAGATCGGTCTCAGCCGAGAGCCTCCGGGTGTGGTCTGATCGCGACGTGGACTTCGCACCCAGCGCCGTGGCGGCCGACTACACCGAGCGCATGCGCGCTTTCCTCGACGAGAAGATCATTCCGGCGGAGGCCGTGTACGACGCGTGGCGGGCGCAGCGGCGCGGGACGACGCAGGAGTGGGACCACCCGCCGGTCGTCGAGGAGCTCAAGGCGCAGGCCCGCGAGCGCAAGCTCTGGAACCTGTTCCTGCCGGACCTGTCGGGGCTGTCGAACCTGGAGTACGCCTCGATCGCGGAGGTCTCCGGGTGGTCGCCGGTGATCGCCCCCGAGGCGATCAACTGTCAGGCTCCGGACACCGGGAACATGGAGACGCTGCACCTGTTCGGCACCCCCGAGCAGAAGGAGCAGTGGCTGGAGCCGCTGCTGGCGGGCGAGATCCGGTCGGCGTTCGCGATGACCGAGCCGGACGTCGCGTCCTCGGACGCGACCAACGTCCAGACCCGGATCCGCCGCGACGGCGACGACTACGTCATCGACGGCCGGAAGTGGTGGATCTCCGGCGCCGCCGACGCCCGCTGCCAGATCTTCATCGTGATGGGCAAGACCTCCGCCGACGACGACGACTCGGTGCCCGCGCACCGCCGCCAGTCGATGGTGCTCGTCCCGCGGGACGCCCCGGGGCTGGAGATCGTCCGGCACCTGCCGACATTCGGCTACCAGGACCAGCACGGGCACTCCGAGCTGCAGCTCACCGGCGTGCGCGTCCCGGCGACGAACCTGCTCGGCGAGGAGGGCGGCGGCTTCGCGATCGCCCAGGCACGCCTGGGCCCCGGCCGGATCCATCACTGCATGCGCCTGATCGGGATGGCCGAGCGCGCTCTGTCGCTGATGGTCGCCCGGGCCCGGGACCGGGTCGCGTTCGGTAAGCCGCTGGCCGAGCAGGGTGTGGTCCGCGACCAGATCGCACTGTGCCGGATGGAGATCGAGCAGGCCCGTCTGCTCACGCTCAAGACCGCCTGGCTGATCGACAACCACGGGGCCAAGGGCGCCGCGACGGAGATCGCCGCGATCAAGGTCGTGGTGCCGCGGACGGCCTGCGCGGTGATCGACCGCGCGATGCAGATCCACGGCGGCGGCGCGATGAGTGACGACTTCCCGCTGGCCTACTTCTACGCCTGGGCCCGCGCGCTGCGCTTCGCCGACGGCCCGGACGAGGTCCACATCCGCACGGTCGCGCGGCAGGAGTTCAAGAAGTAGTAGTGGCGCTGTACCTATCCTTTCGGCTAGGTACAGCGTGACCACTCCCGCGTATGCGGACGGCGTGATCGACCCGTTCCGCACGTGCGGCAACTGGCCCTGAGCTGCAGATATCCCCCCTGGGCGGCGCGGCCGGGACACGGTTAGCGTGGGGTCATGACGACCGAACTCGGCCTCCCCGCTCTGCGTGGCGGCCCGACCAGGGACCCGGCCCGGCCCGATGATCCCCGGCTCGTCGACACGTTCGGGCGGGTCGCGACGGATCTGCGGATCTCGCTGACCGACCGCTGCAACCTGCGCTGCACGTACTGCATGCCGGCCGAGGGCCTGGACTGGATGCCTCGCGACGAGCAGCTCACCGACGACGAGCTGATCCGGCTGATCGACGTCGCGGTGTCCGATCTGGGCATCGAGGAGCTGCGCTTCACCGGCGGCGAACCACTGCTGCGCAAGGGCCTGGAGAACGTCCTCGGCGCCTCCGCCGCGATGCGCCCGCGCCCGGACATCTCGCTGACCACCAACGGCATCGGGCTGGCCCGCCGTGCCGGGGCTCTCGCCGCGGCCGGGGTGAACCGGCTCAACGTCTCGCTGGACACGTTGCGCCAGGACCGCTTCGAGACCATCACCCGGCGCGACCGCCTCTCCGACGTGCTGGACGGCCTGGCCGCCGCCCGGGATGCGGGACTGTCCCCGGTGAAGATCAATAGCGTGCTGCTGCGCGGCGTGAACGACGACGAGGCGGCCGACCTGCTGGCCTTCGCCGTCGAGAACGGCTACCAGCAGCGGTTCATCGAGCAGATGCCGCTCGACGCCCAGCACGGCTGGGCCCGCACCGAGATGGTGACGGCCGGGGAGATCCTGGAGCTGCTCGGGCGCCGGTTCACGCTGACCCCGGATTCCGAGGAGCGTGGTGGAGCGCCGGCCGAGCGCTGGCTCGTCGACGGTGGCCCCGCCGTGGTCGGCGTGATCGCCTCGGTCACCCGTCCGTTCTGCGGGGCGTGCGACCGCACCCGGCTGACCGCGGACGGGCAGGTCCGATCGTGCCTGTTCGCCAACACCGAGACCGACCTGCGGGCGATGCTGCGCGGCGGCGCGTCCGACCGGGAGATCGCCGACGTCTGGCGCGACGCCATGTGGGCCAAGCTCGCCGGACACGGCATCAACGACCCCAGCTTCCTGCAGCCGGACCGTCCGATGAGCGCGATCGGCGGCTGAGAGCAGCTCGCGGAACGACCATCAGCGCTGAGAGTATGGAGACCACCATGAGTGCTCCCACCCTGACCACGATCGAGGTCCGCTACTTCGCCGCCGCGAAGGCCGCGGCCGGCCTGCCGCAGGAGAAGGTCGAACTCCCTGCCGGCGCCACGGTGGCCACCGTGCTGGACGTCGTGCGCGCCCTGCACGGCGCCGAGCTGGCCCGCGTGCTCGAGCGCTGCAGCTTCCTGCTCGACGAGGTCGCCGTCCGCGACCGCGGCACCCGCGTGGACGGGGCGACGGCCCTGGACGTGCTGCCGCCGTTCGCCGGGGGCTGAGCTCAGCCGGAGACGTTCAGCACCGTCAACGTGCCGCTGTTCAGGTTTGTGACGAACGCCTGCTTCCCGTCCGGCAGCACACCGATGCTGGTGGGGGCGTCCTCGGTCGGGATGGTGGCGGTCACGGCGAACGAGTCGGCGCTGATCACCGACACCGTGTCGTCGGCGACGTTCGCCGTGTAGGCGAAGCGCCCGTCCACCGACCAGGCGATGGCCTGCGGGTTGACCCCGACCGGCACCGTCGCGACCACCTCGTTCGTGTCCGTATTGATCATCGACACGGACGCGCTGTCGTAGTTCACGTTGGCCACCAGTGGCCGGGCCGGGTTCACCGCCACGCTGTGCGGGCTCGTCCCGACCGGTACCTCGGCCAGGACGGAGTTGTCGCGCGTGTCCAGGACGGTGATCAGGTTCGACTCGTGGTTCGCGGTGTAGGCACGGCTGCCGTCGGTCGAGAAGGCGATCCAGTGCGGGTTCGGCGCCACCTGGATCTCCGACGTCACGGTGTCGGACGAGGTGTCGATCACCGAGACGGTGCCCGAGTCGTGGTTCGGGACGTAGACCCGGCTGCCGTCCGGAGTGACGGCGAGGGCGTACGGGCGGGTCCGGACCGGGATCGTCGCCACCACGGCGTTGTCCGCGGTGTCGAGCACCGCGACCGCGGCGATCGTCCGCTGCTCGTTGAACACGCTGACGTAGACGCGGCGCCCGTCCGGCGCGAACGCGAGGTACTGCGGCGGACCGGCGGGGATGGGTATCGTGGCGGTGGTCCGGTTGACCGCGGTGTCGATCACGGTGACGAACCCGGCCGCGCGGTTGGCCACGTAGGCGAACCGTCCGTTCGGTGAGACCGCGACGAAGCCCGACGTCGGCCCGGCCGGGATCGGCGTGCCGATGCTCGGGATCGGGACGGCCGCCGCTGCGGGCTCCGCCGCCGGCGGCCCACTACCGGCGGACGGTTGCGCGGTGCCGTCGCCGACGAGCAGGCCGTAGGCGCCCGTGCCGAAGTACACGACGCCCGCCAGCAGGACCAGCACCGCGACCGCCGCCACGGCGAGCAGCCGGCCGCGGCCGCGGCCACCGCCGTTCGGGCGGCCCAGGGGCGGTGGTGGGGTGCCGGGACCTACGGGTCCCGAACCGTCCGGGACGGCGGGCTGCTCCGCGGGCGG
>JAKDNL010000766.1 GCA_030451825.1 Pseudonocardia sp.
CGCGCCGGCGGACAGGACACCCGCGCACTGTTGCTGGACGCGGCCCGCGCCGAGTTCGCCGAGCGCGGGTTCGACGGGGCGACCGTGCGCCGGATCGCCGAGCGCGCCGGCGTCGACGCGGCGATGGTCAACCACTGGTTCGGCGGCAAGGAGTCCTTGTTCACCGCGTCGCTGGACATACCGCTGGACCCGGCGATGATCCGCGACGAGGTGCTGCCCGGCGAACCCGAGCGACTCGGGCACCGGATCGTGCACCGCTTCCTCACGGTGTGGGACGGACCGGCCGGCACCGGTGCCGGGCCGCTGCTCACGCTGCTGCGCAGCGTCACCGCGCACCCCGCGGCGGCCCGGATGCTGCGCGAGTTCGTCCTCCGGGCGATCATCGGCCCGATCGTGTCCCGGGCCGCACCGGACCGGCACGCCGAGCGCGGGTCCCTGGTGGCCTCCCAGCTGATCGGACTGGCGATGATCCGCTACGTCGTGCGCCTGGAGCCGTTGGCCTCGGCGAGCCACACCGACGTCGCCGCCGCGATGGCCCCGACCCTGCAGCACTACCTCACCGGCGACCTCGGCCCGGCCGACGGCCCCGCCGACGACCCCGGGGACGCGGCTCCGCTCAGTCCTCCGGCGGGCGGCGCGGATCGATGAACCCGGACTCGTAGGCCCGCACCACGGCCTGCGTCCGGTCCCGGGCCCCGAGCTTGGCCAGCACGTTCCCGACGTGGGTCTTCACCGTCTCCACCCCGAGCACGAGCTGCGCGGCGATCTCGGCGTTGGACAGCCCGCGCGCGACCAGCCGCAGCACCCCCGCCTCCCGTTCGGTGAGCCCGGCCGAGGCCAGGCCGTCCCCGGTGTGCGTGCCGAACCCGGCGACGAGCTCGCGCACCGCGGCCGGGAACAGCAACGACTCCCCCCGCGCGACCGTCCGTACGGCCTGCACGATCTCGGCCGGTCGGGTGCGTTTGAGCAGGAACCCGGTCGCCCCGGCGCGCAACGCGTCGTAGACGTAGCCGTCGTTGCCGAACGTGGTCAGCACCAGCACCCGCGGCGGGTCCCGGCGGCGCACCAGGTCCCGGGTCGCGGTGATGCCGTCCACGGCCGGCATCCGGACGTCCATCAGGACGACGTCCGGGCGCAGGCGCGCGACGAGGCCGGGCACCTCGGCGCCGTCGCAGGCCTCGCCGAGCACGTGCAGGTCCGGCGCGGCGTCGAGCACCGCCCGCAGCCCGGTGCGGACCAGCTCCTCGTCGTCGACGATCAGCAGACCGGTGCCCGGCCCGGTGGCGCTCACGCCGCCGTCACCCCGCCCGGGAGGCGGGCGGTCAGGTGCCAGACGTCACCGTGCGGGCCGGCACTGAGCTCGCCACCGAGCAGGGCTGCCCGTTCGGTCATCCCACGCAGGCCGCTGCCGCCGCCCCCCCGGTCGGGCAGGGACCAGGGCCGCGACCGGGCACCCCGCGCCGGGAGCGGGTTGTCGACGACCAGGACGAGCCCGGCGCCGTCGACGGTCAGTCGCACCGACACCGGGACCGGGCCGGCGTGGCGCAGCGCGTTCGTCAGCGCCTCCTGCAGGAGGCGGTAGGCCTCCCGGGACACGGCGGGTGGCAGGGCCGCCGGGTCCCCGTCGACGTCGACCGTGACCGCGACGCCGGCCGAGCGGGCGCCGGCCACGAGGGCTGGCAGGGAGCGCAGGTCCCGGACCGGGGCCCGGGGCCCGCCCGCGCCGACGGCCCGTGTGCCCGGGGCGCCCGGGGTACCGCCGTCCGTGCCGCCGTCCTGGCGCAGGAGCCCGAGTACGTGGTCGAGGTCGTCCAGGGCGGCGCGGCCGGTCTCGGCGATGGCGTCCAGGGCCCGCCGGGCGAACGCCGGGTCGGTGTCGAGCACCTGCGCGGCGGCACCGGCCTGCAGCGTGGTGACGGTCAGCGCGTGCCCCACCGAATCGTGCAGCTCGCGGGCCAGCCGGGCCCGTTCGGCCAGACCGGCGGCGCGACGCTCCGCGGCGGCGAGCTCGACGGCCAGCCGCTCCGCCGGCGCGGGACCGAGCATTCGCGGCGCGAGCTGGGCCACGCCCTCCCCCGCCGCGGCCAGGACCAGCAGCGTCAGAACCGGCAGCAGCAGGCCGAGCGGCACGGTCCACCAGGCGGCCGGACCGGTCGGCAGCGTGGGCAGCGGCGTCCACGGCGCCAGCAGGTAACCGATCGAGGACGGGACGGCCCACAGGATCAGCACCGCGGCGATGCCCCCGAACAGCATGTTCAGCAGCAGCCACGCCGCACCGCGACGGCGGGCGGGCCAGGCGTGCGCGCTGCCCGGAAGCGGATCGGTGACTGCGACGCCGAGGAGCGACCGCGCCGCGGTGAGCTCCAGCGCCCGGACCCCGGGCACGACCGCGACGCCCGCCCCGGCCCCGACGGCGACAAGGGCCAGCGGCGCGACCGCCGGCCCGCTGAGCCCGTTGTCGACGGAGAGGACGAAGACCCAGGCGAGCGCGACGTAGGGCAGCAACAGCACCGCGCCCAGCAGCAGGTGCACGATGCGGCGGTAGGTCCGCCCGTCGCGCAGCGCCCGGTACGACACCCGGATCAGCTGCCGCAGAACGGTCACGGTCACGATCGTGGCAGATGACACCGACGCCCCGGCTCCCTCGCGCGAGGGACACGCCCCACTCCGCGGCGGGAGGGCCCCGGGCC
>JAKDNL010000767.1 GCA_030451825.1 Pseudonocardia sp.
GTGCCGATCCCGGCCGGGCACGTCCCGGTCGCGCACCTCTACCCGGCGCACCCGCTGTTCGGCCCGCTCGGGCGACCGCACCCGTTCGACGCCGACGCGGACGCGGCCTTCGCCGCGCTGCTCGAGGAGTTCGGCGCGCCCGAGCTGCTCGCCCTGGAACGCGACGTCGCCGCCGCGGTGCGCGCCGGCGACGGGCCGGACGCCGTCACCGTCCCACCGACCCCGCAGTCGCGGGCCACGGTGGCGGTCACGCTGCGCCGGCTCGCGCACACCGAGCCCGGCCTGCCGGCACTGTCGCGCTGGCGGCCGCACCGCAGCGCGGCCGACGACGAGCAGGACCCGGACGGCGACCGCAACGGCGGGTGAGCGACCGTCGCTGTCGGGCCTCAGACACCGTCGCTGCCGGGCCTCAGACACCGTCGCTGCCGGGCCTCAGACGTCGTCGACCAGGTCGGCGACCGAGGACACCACGCGGGTCGGGCGGAACGGGAAGCGGTCGATCTCGTCGGCCTGGGTGATCCCGCTCAGCACCAGCACCGTGCGCATCCCGGCCTCGAGCCCGGCCAGGATGTCGGTGTCCATCCGGTCGCCGATCATGATCGTGGACTCGGAGTGCGCACCCAGGCGGTTCAGCGCCGCGCGCATCATCAGCGGGTTCGGCTTGCCCACGAAGTACGGGTCGGTCCGGGTCGCCTTGGAGATCATCGCGGCCACCGAGCCGGTCGCCGGCAGCAGCCCCTCCGGCGACGGGCCGGTCGCGTCCGGGTTGGTCGCGACGAACCGCGCACCGTCGGCGATCAGGCGGATGGCGGTGGTGATACTGGAGAAGCTGTAGGTGCGGGTCTCGCCGAGCACCACGTAGTCCGGGTTGGCGTCGGTGAGCACGTACCCGATGTCGTGCAGCGCGGTGGTCAGCCCCGCCTCGCCGATCACGTAGGCGCTGCCGCCGGGGCGCTGCTCGCGCAGGAACGCCGCGGTGGCCAGCGCCGAGGTCCAGATCGCCTCCTCGGGCACCTCCAGGCCGGTCGCCTGCAGCCGGTAGCGCAGGTCGCGCGGGGTGTGGATCGAGTTGTTCGTCAGGACCAGGAACGGCAGGCCCTTGTCCCGCAGGCGCCCCAGTAGCGTGTCGGCGCCCGGCACGAGCCGTCCCTCGCGCACGAGGACGCCGTCCATGTCGGTCATCCAGCATTCGATCGGTTTGTGCTCGGCCACGCCCGTGACCCTAACGCCGGAGATCAGGCGGCGGGCTGGCACGTCGGGCACCAGAACAGGTTGCGGGACTGGTGGGCGACCAGCTGCACGGGTGTACCGCAGACCAGGCACGGCATCCCGGCGCGGCGGTAGACGTAGACCTCACCGCCGTGCCGGTCCTTGCGGCCGGGCTGTCCCCGGCGGCGGGGGTCGTGCTCGCGGGCGACGGTGTCGATCCGGCCCGTGCGCACGCCGTCGCGCATCAGGGCGACCAGATCCGGCCACATCGCGTCCCAGGTCCCGCGGTCCAGCTCGGTGCCGGGCAGCTGTGGGTGCAGACCGTGACGGAACAGCAGCTCCGCGCGGTAGACGTTGCCGACCCCGGACACGACGGCCTGGTCCATCAGCAGCGTCGCCAGCGGCGACCGCGACCGCGTGATCCGCGCCCAGACCGTCTCCGGGTCGGCGTCGCGGCGCAGCGGGTCCTCGCCGAGGCGGGCCCGGACCGCACGTGCCTCGGCGCTGGTGATCAGCTCGCAGGCGGTGGGCCCGCGCAGGTCGGCGTAGTGCGTCTGCCCGACCAGCCGCATCCGCAGCTGCCCGCGCGGCTCCGGGGCGGCCCCTCCCCGTTGTGCCAGCGCGTCGTCGACGAACGTGCCGTAGAGGCCCAGGTGCACGTGCACCACCAGGTCCGGACCGTAGCGGTGGAACAGGTGCTTGCCGTGCGCCTCGGCGCGGGTCATCGTGCGGCCGTCGAGCAACGCCGCGGAGTCGGCGAAGCGCCCCTGCGGGCTGGACACGGCGACCGGACGGCGGGCGAACAGCTTCTGGTGCAGCCGCGCCAGTCGGTGCAGCGTGTGCCCCTCCGGCATCAGCCGGCCGGGAGCTCGATCACGCCGGTGCGCTCGTAGTCGGCGAGCTGGGCGATCCGCCGGGCGTGCCGCTCGTCGCCGGAGAAGTCCGTGGCCAGGAACGCCTCGACGATCACCAGCACCTCCTCGAACGCGTGCTGACGCGCGCCGATGCCGACGATCTGGGCGTTGTTGTGCTCGCGCGCGAGCCGGGCGGTCTCCTCGTTCCAGGCCAGTGCGGCGCGGGCACCGGGCACCTTGTTGGCCGCGATCTGCTCGCCGTTGCCGGAGCCGCCGATCACGATGCCGAGACCGGCGGGGTCCTCGACGACCCGGCGGGCCGTCTCGATGCACCAGGCCGGGTAGTCGTCGAGCGGGTCGAACGTCGGCGCACCGACGTCGACGGCCCCGATCCCCTGACCGGACAGGTGCTCGATCAGCTTCGCCTTCAGCTCGAATCCGGCGTGGTCACTGCCCAGGTAGACGCGCACGGTGAAGAATCCTCCCTCATGCAGGTCGCCGGCGTGGACGGGGTACCCGGCCGGTGGGTCGAGCTCGCCGACGGGGTGCTCGCCCGCCGCCATCACGAGCTGGACCTGACGACCGGTCTCGTCCTCGGCACCGAGCGTGCCCTGGTGATCGAC
>JAKDNL010000145.1 GCA_030451825.1 Pseudonocardia sp.
CCCCCGGGGGGGGGGGGGGCGGCCCCCCCCCGCCCCCGGGGCGCCCCGCCCGCCGTAGGTGGTCAACTCCTCGAGCTGCAGGAACGTCGACGTCGCCGCGAGCGAGGCGGTGACGTGCTGGCCCCGTCCGGTCCGGTCGCGGGCCACGAGGGCCGCCAACGCCCCCAATCCAGCGAGCGCCCCGGTGGCCACGTCGACGACGGGAGCGGTGGTCGCGACCGGATCACCCGCCCCGCCCTGCGCCGCCGACAGGCCGGACAGCGCCTGCAGCACGGGATCGAACCCCGGCAGCTCTGCGAACGGCCCGCTGCGCCCGAAGGCCGAGACCGAGCACCGGACGAGTCGGGGGCCGGCGGTGGTGAGCACGGCGTCGTCCAGGCCGAGGCGGGCCATGCTCGCCGGGCGCAGGTTGTCGACCAGCACGTCCGCCTCGCCGGCCAGGCGGAGCAGGGCGGCCCGGCCGGGCGGGGAGGCCAGGTCGAGCCCGCCGACCGTCTTCGCCTGGTTGACCGCGGCGTACGACGCGCTGAACACCCGGTAGGGGTCCCCGCCCATCGTCTCGACCTTGACCACCTCGGCGCCGAGGTCGGCGAGCAGAGTGCTCGCGAACGGCGCGGCGAGGAACGTGCTCAGGTCGACCACCCGCAGCCCCTCGAGCGGACGGTCCGCAGTGGGGCCGGCGGGATCAGCGGGGACCACGCCGGGCCAGACCTCGTCCTTGGTGACCGTGTGGTCCGGCCCGCCCGGGTACCGGATCTCACCCGGGTTCTCCGGCAGCCGCACCGGCACCCCGGGCATCGTCACGGTGCCCACCACCGGGTGCGCCGCCACGACCGGTGGGGCCGCGGCCGCCACAATCTCCCCCTCCAACCACTCGGCGTGGGTGCGCACCGGCGCCGCCGGTACGCCCGCGGCAGCGAGGTCCACCAGCCAGTCGTCGCGGTCGCGCGTCGCGAAGGTCCGGGCCAGCTCCTCCCCCACCGGCCGGCCGATCTCCGGCACCAGCAGGTTCGTGAACTCCCCCTCCACCCCGGGCGCGACCATCACCTCGAACCGGTCGAGGACCTCCAGCGCACGCAGGAAGAAGTCCGCGGTGAGGGCCGCGAGGTGCAGGAACAGCCCGTCCGCGCACCGGTAGGCGCGGAAGTTGGGCGAGCCGGGCAGCCGCACCCCCGGCGAGAACACCCGGTCGACGTCGAGACCCTCGAGCATCATCGTGCTCAGACAGGCCGCGGACGCGTGCAGCCCGCTGACCACCATCCGCCGGCCGTGCCCGGTCGTGCGGAAGCCGAGGACGCCTGCGGCGGCGGCGACCGCGCCCAGGGCGCCGTGCACCGCCTCCACGAGCGGGACGACGGACGCCACCGGCCGGTCCTGCTCGGCGGCGGGATGGTGGCCGGCGAACCCGCCGAGCGCGGCCAGCAGCAGCGGATCGGGTGGGAGGTCGGGCCCGTCCGTGCCGTACGGCGGCATCGCCACGTGCACTGGGCCGGGCAGGGGTGCGGCCCCGGACGGTGAGTCGTCGAGCACCACCTCGGCGCGGGCGGCGAGCCGCGGCAGGTCCGCCGGGCCGGCGAGCAACCGCTTCCCGCGGTCGACGACGAGGTGTTCCGGTGTGCCGGGGTCGTCCGGGTCCCAGGTCGGCGCCCCGGCACCGGGCACCCGCACGACGTCGGCGCCGAGGTCGGCGAGCAGCATCCCGGCGGTGCGCGCGGCGCGGCCGGTGCTCATCTCCAGCACCCGCACACCCGCGAGCGGGGCGGAGACGATCGAGCTGCCGGTGGCCGAGCGCTCGGTGTGCGGGGTGTCGTCGGTTCCGGCCGAGCTGGTCATGGCCCTCCTCGGGATCGGCCTCGTCGTCAGGGGCGTCGGATCAGGCGGGGGTGCCGAGCAGGGTGTGCAACCGGTCCAGCACGCCCTCCAGCTCCACGGCGTGGCATGCGGCTGCGACGTACCGGTCCGGGCGCACCACCACGACCTCATCCTGCGGGCGGGCGAGCAGCAGGTCACGGAAGGCGCCGTCGGCGTCGACGAGCGCGGTGGACCTGCCGGGCGCGGACGCTCCGGCCCGGGCGGCCGGGCCCCCGGGCCGGACGGCGAACAGGTGCCCGCCAGCGCGCGCCAGCCTTTTCCGGGCGGCGGCGCCGAGGTGGTCGGCGGGGTCGGCGGTCAACCCGATCACGGCGAGGACCGGGCCGGCCCCCGCGCCGGTCCGGTCCAGGATGTCGTCGAGCAGCCCGGGGGCGCCGTCGGCCGCTTCCATCCGGGGCTGGCCGAACTGCCGCCCGACCGGCGACCCGGCGTCGGGCCCCGGCACCACGGCACCGACGGTGTAGCGCGGCGCAGGCTTGTACTTCATCTGCAGGATGTAGTCCCGCGCGCCCGGGATCCGTTGCACCGCACGGAAGAACCCGTCCCGCACGACCTCCGTGCGGCGGCTGCGCGGCTGGTACATCGAGCCGACCCGGGTAGCGAAGGACACCATCGCGGTGGAGTGCCCCCGCCGCTCGGCGTCGTAGCTGTCGAGCAGGGCGGGGCCGGCCCTGCCCGCGGTGACCGCGGCAAGCTTCCAGGCCAGGTTCGTCGCGTCCCGGATCCCGGAGTTCATCCCCTGGCCGAAGAACGGCGGCTGCAGGTGCGCGGCGTCGCCGGCCAGGAAGACCGGCCCCGACCGGAAGGTCGCGGCGATCCGCGAGTGGTGCCAGTAGACCCGGCGACCCTCCACCCGGGGCAGTGCCCCCGGGTAGAAGCGGCGCAGCAGGTCCGCCACGAACTCCTCCCCCGCGACGCGGTCGTCGTCCTCGCCGGAGAGCAGCTTGAACTCGAACCGGCGGTGCGCGTACGGCAGCGGGATGGTCATCGTGGGGCGGTCGGGGTCGCAGTACACGGCCGAGTACGGGGCGTCGAGGGTGTCCTCGGCGACGTCGACCACGAGCCAGCGCGAGGGCGCGGTGCTGCCCTCCAGCGGGACACCCACCGCCTCGCGCAGGAAGCTGCGGCCGCCATCGGCGCCGATCGCGTAGCGGGCCGCGACCGCGACCCGGCCCTCCCCCGCCTTCGCCTCCAGCCGGACACCGTCCGGGCTCGTCTCCAGCCCGGTCACCTCGGTGCCGGTGTGCAGCGAGACGTGCGGGAACCGCTCCAGCCCGCGGCGCAGCGAACGCTCGAGCAACGGCTGCAGGAACAGGTTGCGCCGCGGCCAGCCGTACGGCCGCCCGCTCGGGCCGACGTGCGCAAGGATCCGCCCGGTAGATGAGTGGTAACGGATCGGCGCGTTCCGGATCAGGTCGGGCAGCACATCGTCGATCACCCCCGCGGTCTGCAGCGTCCGCAGCGACTCGTCGTCGATCGCGACGGCACGCGGGTAGGGCGTGACGTCCGGCTCGCGGTCCAGCACGACCGCGCGGACCCCGGCCCGCCCGAGCAGGTTGGCCAGAGTCGTGCCGCACGGCCCGGCGCCGACGACGGCGACATCGGTCTCGATCTCCATCAGGTGGTCCTCCCGGATTACGAACCCGTCAGATCTGTGGAACTGGCGCGGTGAGCAGGAATCCGCGGTACTCGTCGGCGGCCACCGCCTCGCAGATGCGGCGGTACTTGCCGACGCCGCCCGCATAGGGCAGGAATCCTCGGGCCTTGCCCGGCACGTTGGCGCCCGAGTACCAGGAGTCGGCCATCGGGTAGAAGGTCCGCTCGGCGGCCGCAGCGACCGTCTCGCCCCACTCGGCCTCGGCATCGGGGTCCGCCTCGACGGTGTCGATCCCGTGCTCGCGCAGGTGAGTGAGCAGCCCGGTGACCCAGTCGACGTGCTGCTCGATCGCCAGGAACATGTTGCACAAGACCGCGGGGCTGCCGGGGCCGGTCAGTGTGAACAGGTTGGGGAAGCCGGAGACCTGCAGGCCCAGATAGGTCCGGGCCCCCTCCGCCCACGCCTCGCGCAGCGTCCGCCCATTTCGGCCCCGCACGTCGATCCGCACGAACGATCCCGTCATCGCGTCGAACCCGGTGGCGAGGACGAGCAGGTCGAGGGGGCGCTCGGCGCCGTCGGCGGTCAGCACCCCCTCCGCGGACAGCCCGGTGATCGGCGCCTCGCGCACGTCGACGAGCCGGACATGCGATTGGTTGAAGGTGGCGTGGTAGCCGGTGTCGACGCAGATCCGCCTGCTCCCGATGGGGTGCCCGCGCGGGACGAGCAGCTCGGCGGTCTCCGGGGCGTCGACGGCGGCCCGGATCCGCTCCTCGACGAACTCCGCGGCCAGCCGGTTGGCCCGCAGGTCGCGCATGATGTCGTCGAACGCGCCGAGGAAGGCGAACCCGCCGAGCCGCCAGCGTTCCTCGAACCGCCGGCGGCGCGTCCGCTCGCCGACCGCGAGGGCGGACTCGCGGATGATCGGCACGGTGGATCCGGTGAACGACCACCGGGCCTGTTCGCGCAGTTCCTCGTAGTGATCCCGCACCTCTTGCACGTACGCGGCATCGAGGGGTTCGTTCGCGGCGGAGATGCTGTAGTTCGCGGTGCGCTGGAAGACCGTCAGCTCGGCGGCCCGTGCGGCGAGGTGCGGGACGACCTGGATGCCCGACGAACCGGTGCCGATGACCCCGACCCGCAGGCCCTCGATTTCGACGTCGTCGGGCCAGGACCCGGTGTGCACCACCCGCCCGCGAAACCGGTCCTGCCCGGAAAGCTCGGGCACCGCCGCCGCGGACAGCACGCCGGTCGCCAGGACGAGGAACCGCGCATCGATCACCTCGCCGGTGTCGGTGCGGATCTCCCACCGGCGGGTGTCCTCGACGTACTCGGCCGAGGTGACCGACGTGCCGAACGTGATGTCCGGACGCAGGTCGAACCGGTCCGCGACGTGCTCGGCGTAGGCCAGCATCTCCGGCTGGGTGGGGTAGCGCTGCGTCCACTCCCACTCCCGGACCAGCTCGGGTGAGAAGGAGTACGAGTACTCGAGGCTCTCGATGTCGCACCGCGCGCCGGGGTACCGGTTCCAGTACCAGGTGCCGCCGACGCCGCGACCTCGCTCGACCACCCGGACCGAGAAACCGCGGCCACGCAGGGCGTGCAGCGCATACATCCCGCCGAACCCGGCCCCGACGACGAGCACGTCGACCGAACCGGGAGCTACCACCCGGGCACCGTCACCCATACCTGAACTCTAGTGCACACACTGTCAGAAGACCAGCGTTCGGCGTCCCGCCGGCTCACCCGCCGAGCAGCGCCGCGCGGGCAGCCTCGCGCCGCGCCGGGAGGTGGGCGCTCGGCCAGTCCCCCTCCGCAGCCCGGTAGCCGCGCAGCAGCTGCTTCGCGACGGTCACCTGGTGGACCTCGGTCGGCCCGTCCGCGAGCGCGAGCGACTGTGCGGTGAGGATCATGCCCATGAACGGCATCTCGTCGGTCACGCCCAGGGCGCCGTGCACCTGTACCGCGCGCTGCGCGACGTCGTGCAGAACCTTCGGCGTGAGCACCTTGATCGCGGCGATGTCCTTGCGAACCTTCTGGTAGTCGTTGTACCGCTCGATCTTCCAGGCCGTGTTGAGCACGAGCAGTCGGAACTGCTGAACCTGCAGGTAGGACTCGGCGAGGTGCATCTGCACCGCCTGCATGTCCCCGAGCACCCGGCCGCGGGTGCGCCGCGACAGCGCCCGCTCGCCCATCATGTCCAGCGCCTGCTGGGCCAGCCCGACCGTGCGCATCGCGTGGTGCACCCGGCCGCCGCCCAGCCTGGTCTGGGCGACGCCGAATGCGTCGCCCTCGTCCCCGAGTAGCGCGTCGGCGGGGACCCGGACGTCCCGGTACTCGATCAGGGCGTGCGAGCCCTCACCCTCCGGGTCGCCGAACAACGCCACGTTGCGGACGATGTCGATGCCCGGGGTGTCCGCGGGCACGAGGAACATCGACATCCGGTGGCGCAGGTTCGCCTCGGGGTTCGTGACCGCCATGACGATCAGGAACTCGGCCCAGCGCGCATTGGAGGAGAAGAACTTCGCCCCGTTGATCACCCAGCCGTTCCCGTCGCGGACGGCCCTGGTGGTGAACTCGCCGGGATCGGCTCCGGCCTGCGGCTCGGTCATCGAGAAGCAGGACACGATGTCGCCCTCGAGCAGTGGGTCGAGGTAGCGCGCCCTCTGCGCGGGCGTCCCGTAGTGGGCGATGATCTCCGCGTTGCCGGTGTCCGGGGCCTGGGTCCCGAAGATCCGCGGCGCCCAGTGTGAGCGGCCGAGCACCTCGTTCAGCAGCGCCAGCTTGATCTGCCCGTAGCCCTCACCGCCCAGCTCGGGGCCGAGGTGGCAGGCCCAGAGACCCTGTTGGCGGACCTCCTTCTTCATCGGATCGATGATCGCGCGCTGCTCGGGCGTCATCGGCTTGTACACGTCGTGCGGCCAGAGCAGGTCGAGCTGCGACACCTTCGTGTCGACGAACTCGGCAGCCCAGTCGAGCTTGGCCTGGTAGTCGGGGTCGGTGCTGAAGTCCCACGCCATCGCGGGCTCCTCCTCGGATCTCGTCGGACTCGGGTCAGGGCTGGTTCACGGGATGCCGCCGTCGACCCTCAGCGTCGCGCCGGTGGTGTAGCTGGACGCGTCGGAGGCCAGGTACAGCGCGGCCCCGACGATCTCCGGGGGCTGTCCGGTGCGCTGCAGGGCGTGCATCTTGGACGACTCGGCGACCGAGTCGAGGTCCCAGTGCTTGCTGACGTCGGTGAAGAACGGGCCGGACATCAGCGTGTTGACCCGCACGTGCGGGCCGAGGGTCTGGGCGAACCCGTCGGTGAGCGAGTTCAGGCCCGCCTTCGCCGCCGCGTACGGGATGATCCATTCCGACGAGCGGATCGATCCCGTGGAGCTGACGTTGATGATCGAACCGCGCCCCGCCGCGACCATCCGCTCCCCCACCAGCGCGCTGAGCCGGAAGGGCCCCTTCAGGTTCAGGTTGAGGACGGAGTCGAACAGCTTCTCGGTGACGTCGGTCAGGGTGTCGTAGGTCGGCGACATCCCGGCGTTGTTGATCAGGACGTCCACCTTGCCGAACCGGTCGTACGCGGCGTCGACGAGGCCGGGGATCTGGTCCCAGCGGCCCACGTGCACCCCGTAGGGCAGCGCGGCGCGGCCGGTGGTCTCCTCGACCTCCTTCGCCAGCGTCGCGCACGTCTCGACGGTGCGGCTCGCGATCACGACGTCCGCGCCGCACCGGGCCGAGGCGAGCACCATCTCACGCCCCAACCCGCGGCTGCCCCCGGTGACCAGTACGACCCGGTCGGTCAGGTCGAACAGCTCGTCGGCGTATCCCATGTTCAGTCCCCCTTCACCGGTGCGCCGGCCAACCGCGCCGCCGTGCCCAGCAGGTCGAGCACGATCTGCCCGAACGCCTCGACCTTCGGGTCGACCGGCTCGCCGCGGACGAACGCGGCATAGCTCTTCTCCAGCACCACGGCGAGCTTCCAGTTGGCCAGCACCAGGTAGTACTCGATGTCTTCCGTGGATCGGCCGCTGACCTCCTCGTAGTGCGCGAGCAGCTCGGAGCGCCGGGGCATTCCGGAGATGTCGATGTAGGAGATCGACGCCGGATCGGGTTCCTCGCCCGGCCAGCCGAGCAGCGCCCAGCCCAGGTCGAGCAGCGGGTCGCCGATCGTCGTCATCTCCCAGTCGATGATCGCCGCGAGCCGGGCGGGGGCGCCGGGGGCGTACATGACGTTGGCGAACTGGTAGTCGCCGTGCATGATCCCGGGGCTCCACGTGGCGGGCCGGTGCTCGCGCAGCCAGGCCGCGGCCTCGTCGAGACCGGGGAGCTCGCGGAACCGGTAGTCGCCGAGGAAGGCCAGCCAACGGTCCACCTGCCGTTCGTGGAAGTTCTCGGGCCGGCCGAAGCCATCTAGGCCCCGCGCCTTCCAGTCGACGCGCGCAAGCCGCGCGATCCCGTCGACCAGCTGGAACGCCAGGCCGCGGCGGGCCTCGACATCCGTGTCGAACGGGGCGGGCCAGGTCCGGCCGTCCGCCGGGCACCAGCCGTCGACCGCGGCCATGAGGTAGAACGGCATGCCGAGCACCTCGCCGGTGTCCTCGCCTCCGTGCAGCTCGGCGTGCGGCACGTCCGTCCCCTTCAGAGCCCGGACCAGGCGCAGCTCGCGGCGCAGGCCATCGACCCGGGAGTCGGCCGCGTGGGCCGGGGGCATCCGCAGCACCGACGCGACACCACCGCGTTGCACCCGGTACAGCTCGTTCTGCGAACCGCCGGAGAGCCGTTCCAGGACCGGCCGCTCCCCCGCACCGGGCAGGCCCTCGGCATCCATCCAGCGGGCCAGCGCGTCGGTGTCGAGCCTCGCGCCAGCCGTGGTCCCGGCGGTCACCCCTGCACCCACCGGGGCCGCGTTACGCTCTCGGACATCGTCGTCTCCCGCCGTTCAGAATCATGTTTCGCTGAGCATAGAATAGAATTCTGATCAGGACTACCCCCGCGTGTACGCATGCCCGCCCGGGCCGGTCAGAATGCGGGACATGGAATGGCAGGACGTGCCGGGCTCGGTCCGGGCCGCGGTCGAGCGGGGCACGGCCCGCCAGCAGCGCGATGCCCTCGGCGAGGTGGAGCTGATCCTCGATGCCGCGTTGCGGGTCGCGGAGCGGGTGGCGCCGGCCGAGCCGAAGGTGGTCGACATCGTGGCCGAGGCCGGGACCTCGAACCAGACCTTCTACCGGTACTTCGCCGGCAAGCCCGACCTACTGCTGGCGGTCGTCGAGCGCGGGCTCGTGCGCGTGGCGAGCTACCTCGCCCACCAGATGGCCAAGCACGAGGACCCCGGTGAGCAGCTCGTTGCCTGGGTGGACGGCCTTCTCATCCAGCTCGTCCGGGCCGACGCGGCCCGCCAGGGCAGCGCGGTGATGCGCCAGATGGCTCTCACCGAGCGGATGCGCGAACCCTCAGGACTCCGCCTGCTGGACCGCCTCGGTCGGCTGCTGACGACCTCGCTCGCAGCCCTCGGCCGGCCGGACCCGGGCCGCGATGCGCAGCTGCTGCAGGAGACCGTCATGGGCGTGCTGCAACGTCACGTCGTGTTCGGCACGACACCCGACGCCGCCGAACGGGACCATCTCGTGAGCTTCTGCCTCGGAGCGGTCGGGGCCGCCGTCCCGGCTCCTCGAAGCTGATCCCGCGACACTGCCCCGGGCCCAGCTCGTCACGCTCGTCGCTCCGCTGGTGAGGCCGGCTGTCGGCCGGCCCGTTGACCGCGAGGCAATCCCGAACTAGCTTCCGTGATGTGCAGAATCACGTTCTGGGCACGGTGGTCCCGTGATCGCGATGCGGTGCGTCCGGTACGGGCTGCCCGAACTGCTCGAGTTCGGACGGCTCCCGGATCCCGAGCCGGGGCCCGGGGAGGTCCTCGTCGACGTCCATGCCGCCGCGGTGAACTTCCCCGACGTGCTCTTCGTCGCGGATGGCTACCAGGTCAGTGTGCCGACCCCGTTCACGCCCGGCAGCGAGTTCGCCGGCGTGGTGCTCACCGCAGGCGCGGGGGCCGACGCTCCCCGGCCGGGCGACCGGGTCCGCGGACAGGTCATGACCGGGGCGTTCGCCGAGCGGATCGCCGTCCCCGCGGACGCCCTGACCGTCGCCCCGCCGGATGCCGACCTCGGGCTCGCGGCGGCGGGCGGCGTCACCTTCGCGACCGCCTACTCGGCCCTGCGCACGACGGCCGAGCTGGCGCCCGGCCAGTGGCTGGCCGTGACCGGCGCGGCGGGCGGAGTGGGCTCGGCCGCGGTCGTCCTCGGCCGGGCGCTCGGCGCCAGGGTCCTCGCGGTCGCCTCGACCCGGGAGAAGGCGGCGTTCTGCCGCGACCTCGGGGCGGACGCCGTGCTCGCGCTCGAGGACCACCCCGACCCGCCGGCCGTCCGGGAACGGATCCGCGAACTCTGCGGCGGCCCGGACGTCGTGCTGGACCTGGTGGGCGGTGACCTCGCCGAGGTCATGCTGCGTGCGATGCGCCGGCGCGGCCGGTTCGTCGCGGTCGGGTTCGCCTCCGGCGCGATCCCCCGGATCCCGCTGAACCTGCTGCTGCTCAAGGACGTGCAGGTCCGCGGGTTCGAGATCCGTGGGTTCGCCGAGCACGAGGCCACCACGTACGCCCGCGACACCACCGAGCTGGCGGCCCTGCGGGACAAGGGAATCGGGCCGGTCGTCTCCGCGCGGCTACCGCTCGAGCGCGCTGCCGAGGCGCTGCGCCTGGTCGCGGACCGGCGGGCGACCGGCAAGATCGTCTTGACCACCGCGGCCGGGCGGGCGGCAGAATGAGGGACCTGTTCGATCTCTCCGGACGGGTCGCCCTGGTCACCGGGGCGAGCCGGGGCATCGGGCGGGAGTCCGCGCTACGGCTCGCGGACCGGGGCGCCGCGGTCGCGGTCGCGGGCAACGAACCGGCCGGATGCGCCGCGGTCGCCGCCGAGATCCGGGCCGCCGGGGGCAGGTCGGTCGCGCTGCCCTGCGACGTGGCGGTCGCGGACGAGGTCGACGCCGTGGTCCCGGCCGTCGTCGCCGAGCTCGGCGCGCTCGACGTGCTCGTGTCCAACGTAGGCCTCACCCCACCCCCGGGCCCGCTGACCGACGTCGACGACGCCACCTACGAGCGGATCATGACCGTGAACCTCACGAACGGGCTGCGCCTGGCCCGGCACGCCCTGCCGCACCTGGCCGAGCGCGCCGGGAGCGCGGTCCTCACCGCGAGCATCGCCGCCCTGCGCGGCAGCAGCGCGGTGGGCCTCTACTCCGTGACCAAGGCCGCCCTGGTCGCCCTGGCCCGCAACCTCGCCGTCGAGTGGGGTCCGCGCGGGGTGCGGGTCAACGCCGTGGCCCCCGGCCTGATCGCCACCGACATGACCGCCCCCGTCGTCGCCGATCCCGCCCGCGCGGCGGGCCGCATCGCGGCCACCCCGCTGCGCCGGGTCGGCACACCCACCGACGTTGCCGGGGCGGTCGTGTTCCTCGCCTCGCCCGCGGCCGCGTTCGTCACCGGCCACGTGCTGGTCGTCGACGGCGGCACCACCATCACCGACGGCACCTGAGGAGCCCTCCAGTGAAGTTCACCGTGGAGTACCCCATCGAGCGGGGCGTCGAGTACTCGACTGATCTCCTGCGCCCCGACGTTCTCACCTCGATCGCCCGCACCGCGGAGGAGGCGGGGTTCGACGCGATCGGGTTCAGCGAGCACCCCGCCCCCTCCCGCAAGTGGAAGGAGTCCGGCGGGCACGACACGTTCGACCCGCTGGCCGCGCTGACCTACTGCGCAGCAGTCACCACCCGGCTACGGCTCATGCCGCACCTGCTCGTGCTGCCCTACCACAACCCGCCGATGCTGGCGAAGACGCTGTCCACGGTGGACATCCTGTCGGGCGGACGGCTGACGGTGGCCGCCGGCACCGGGTACCTGCGCTCCGAGTTCGCCGCCGTGGGAAGCGACTTCGAGCAGCGCAACGCCCTCTTCGACGAGGCAGTGGCCACGGTGCGGGAGGCCTGGAGCGGCGAGCCCTACCACGTCGAGGGCATCCGGTTCCTCGCCGTGGACCAGGTCCTGCGGCCCCGACCGGTGCAGCGCAGGCTGCCGATCTGGCTGGGCGGAAACAGCCCGCTGACCCGCAGACGGGTGGTGCGCTACGGCGACGGCTGGTCGCCGATGCTCACCTCCGGCCGCTCCGCCTCCTCGCTGCGGACCTCCGAGATCGAGTCGATCGAGGAGCTCGGCGATGCCGTCACCGAGCTGCGCGCGCGGTTCGCCGAGGCCGACCGTGACCCCGCGACGCTGCAGGTGCAGCTCGAGGGGCCGGCCCCCGCCGAGGCGGGCGGGCTTCCCGACCCGGCGGCACACCTCGACGAGCTCGATCGGTACACGAAGGCCGGGGTCACCTCGGTGTTCGTGCATATCCCGCTCGACGGGGCCGACGCTGCCCTCGACGCCCTGCGCGCGTACGGCGAGCAGGTCATCGCCCCCACCCGGGCCGCGGGCCGATGAGATCGACACCGGCACCGGCACCGGACCCACGAGAGGACATGGCATGACCGGATCGCTGCCTGGAGTTCGTGTACTCGTCACCGGAGGTGCCAGCGGGATGGGCGCGGGCGTGGTCGCCGCCTTCGTCCGCGAAGGCGGCGCGGTGGTCTCCTGCGACGTCGCCGACGACGCCGGGACCGAGATCGCCGCCAAGGCCGCGGCCGCCGGGCCGGGCACCGCCGAGTTCGTCCACGCCGACGTGACCTACCAGGAGTCCGTCGACACCGCGTTCGACCGGGCCGCCGAGCTGCTCGGCGGGCTCGATGTGCTCGTGCACGCCGCGGGGATCGCACCCGGCACGCCGGCCGAGCAGATCCCGCTGGCCGAGTGGCAGAAGGTCATGGCGATCAACGCCACCGGCACGTTCCTGACCAACCAGGCGGCCTACCGCCACCTGCACGCCACGGGCGGGCGGATCCTCAACTTCGCCTCCGCCGCCGGGGTCATCGGGCTGCGCAACAAGGCCCACTACTCCGCCAGCAAGGGCGCCGTACTCGCGTGGACCCGCACCGTCGCGCAGGAGTGGGGACACACCGGGATCACGGTGAACTGCATCGCCCCGGCCATCTCCACCCCGATGTACGCCACCACTCGGGCGTCGATGACGCCCGAGCAGCTCGCCGCGCACGACACCCACATGGCCGCTCAGATGCCGATCGACGGCCGACTGGGCGAGGTCGACCGGGACCTGGTGCCGCTCATGGTCTTCCTGGCCGGGCCGGGGTCGCGGTTCATCACCGGGCAGATCTTCGCCGTCGACGGCGGCGCGATGATGGTGCGCTGAACACCCGCCTCCACAAGGCTCGAGGGCCGGCGCCCCGGTACGGGCGCCCGCCCCCCGGTGGGGGTAAACCCACCCCCCCCCCCCCCCCCCCCCC
>JAKDNL010000768.1 GCA_030451825.1 Pseudonocardia sp.
GTACCCGTCCGTGGATGCTCTGGGAGGAACCCGACCGGGACCCGCTGCAGGCCGCGATCGCGAAGAACCTGCAATACTCGACATGACCTGATCCCCTCGGGCTCGGCCGTCGGCCGTGACCGGGCGCACATGGCGGGCGGGACGCCGCGGGTGGTTGCCACACTGGGGCCATGTCCACCACGCCCGCACCCACCGTCGGCGAGGGTTCGGCCCCCGCTCCCGAGTCCACCGAGCGTCGCTCCGCGGGCGCGAGCATCGACACCGACGTGCTGGTGGTGGGCGCCGGACCGGCCGGGGCCGCCGCGGCGGCGTGGGCCGCGCGGCACGGGCTCGACGTGGTGCTGGCCGACTCGGCGACGTTCCCGCGGGACAAGACCTGCGGCGACGGCCTGACCCCACGCGCGATCGCCGAGCTCGACCACCTGGGCCTCGGCGAGTGGGTCCGCGGGTACGGCACCAACCGCGGTCTGCGCGCGCACGGCTTCGGGCAGACCCTGGAGCTCCCCTGGCCCGGCGGCGGGCTGCCGGCCAACGGCGGCGCGATCGCCCGCACCACGCTCGACGACCGGATCCGCCGGGTCGCGCTGGACTCCGGCGCGCTGCCGATGGACGGCGCCAAGGCCGTCGACGTCCGGTACAGCGGCGACCGGGTGGACGAGGTCACCTTCGCCGACGGGCGCACGGTGCGGTGCAAGCGGCTCGTCGTCGCGGACGGCGCCCGCTCCACGCTGGGCCGGGTGCTCGGCCGCGAGTGGCACAAGGACACCGCCTACGGCGTCGCGGCGCGGGGTTACATCACGTCCGGGCGCAGCGACGACGCGTGGATCAGCTCGCACCTGGAGCTGCGCGGCGAGGCGGACGAGGTGCTGGCCGGCTACGGCTGGGTGTTCCCGCTCAACAACGGCGAGGTCAACATCGGTGTCGGCACCCTGGCCACCGATCGCCGTCCGGCGGCGATCCGGCTGCGCAGCCTGATCGAGCTCTACGCCGAGCAGCGCCGCACCGACTGGCAGCTCGACGGCCCGGTGCGGGCCACGGCGTCGGCGCTGCTGCCGATGGGCGGCGCGGTCTCCGGCGTGGCCGGGGCGAACTGGGCGCTGATCGGCGACGCCGCCGGCTGCGTGAACCCGCTCAACGGTGAGGGCATCGACTACGGCCTGGAGACCGGACGCCTGGTGGCCGAGATGATGGCCGGCGAGCGCGACCTCGCGACGGCCTGGCCGGCCACCCTGCGCACGCACTACGGGCAGGCGTTCTCAATCGCCCGCCGGCTGGCCGGGCTGATCACGATCCCCCGGCTGCTGCCGCTGGCCGGGCCGGTCGGGATGCGCTCGCGGGCGTTGATGACCGTGGCGCTGCGCGTGATGGGCAACCTCGTCACCGACGCCGACCGGGACCTCACCGCACGGGCCTGGCGGGCCGCCGGGAAGCTCTCGCTGCGGGTCGACGAGCGCCCGCCGTTCCCGGCCGCCGACCTGCGCACCCCCACCACGGTGTCGTGACCCGCTCCATGGGATGTCCGGGCGCCGGCCGCGGCGACCGTGCGCCAGACTGGTCGGCGATGAGCACCCCGACGTTCCTCCTGGTCCCCGGCGCGTTCTGCAGCGCCGCCTGCTGGGGCCCGGCCCTGCGCGAGCTCGCCCTGCGCGGGCACCGCGCGCTGGCCGTGGACCTGCCGGGGCACGGCTTCGACGCCACCATCCCGTGGGGCTACCTCGGCGGGCAGGACGCCGTGTCGATGGCAATCGGGACGAGCCCGATGAACACGATCGGTACGGCCGACGACGTCGCCGCCGTCACCGCGTTGCTGCGGCGCGCGCGGGCGCACGGCCCCACCGTGCTGGTCGGCGCCAGCCGGGCCGGGCTGACGCTGAACGCGGTCGGCAACGCCGAACCCGGCCTCGTCGACCACCTCGTCTACGCCTCCGCGCACTGCCCCGTGCCGGGGACGCCGGCGAACCCGCCGGAGATGGCCGAGAGCCTGCTGCACCTCGCGGAGGGCGTCGCCGCCGCGAACCCGGCCGACGTCGGCGCGGTGCGGATGAACTGGCGCACAGCAGATCCCGATGACCTACTCGGCCTGCAGACCGCGCTGCTGGCCGACGGCACGCGCGCCGAGCTGCTGGCCTACCTGCACACCCAGGATCCGGACGAGTCGATCAACGTCGACATGGCGGCCGCCACCGCCGAGGCCGGCACCTGGGGCCGGATCCCGCGCACCTACGTCCGGCTCACCGAGGACCGGGCGATACCGACGGCGATGCAGGACCGCTACATCGCCGACGCCGACGCGCTGACCCCGGACAACCGGTTCGACGTGTACGACGTCGTGAGCAGCCACCTGCGGTTCCAGCTCCACCCGGAGTCCTTCGCCGACGTCCTGGACGAGGTCGCCACGCGGGTGCGCTGACTCCCACGCCGATCACGACTCACCCGGTCGGGGCGCGCCCGACCCGATCAGGGACGGGCGAGGGCCCGGTACCGTCACCGCGAACTCGGCGGCGCCTCCGGCGGATGCCCGCCCACCGTCCGTACCCGGGAGGCCCCGTGCAGGGTGACGAGGATCGCGACCGGACCCGCCACGGCGGGCCGGACCCACGCGAGGGCGATCCGCGCGAGGCGGGCCGCCGCCCGGGGCCTGCGCCGGGATCGTGGCCGACGCGTTCCGAGCGCGA
>JAKDNL010000146.1 GCA_030451825.1 Pseudonocardia sp.
AGGTCATCCTGCTGTTCTCCTCGCACCTGGAGACCGGGCACTACTTCAACCCGCATGCGCAGCGGATCATGGAGGGTAAGCAGTCCGGCGCCAAGCTCGTCGTCGTCGACCCACGGATGTCCAACACCGCCTCGCACGCGGACCTGTGGCTGGCACCGTGGCCCGGTAGCGAGGCGGCCATCCTGCTGGCGATCGCCTCCTACCTGCTGCGCACCCGCCAGATCGACGAGCCCTATCTGCGCCGCTGGTTCAACTGGGAGACCTACCTGCGCGAACGCCACCCCGCCGCGGAGCCGACGTTTGACTCCTTCCTGCAGCGCCTCGAGGCCGACTACGCCGGCTACACCTTCTCCTTCGCCGCCGAGGAGGCCCAGGTCCCGGCCGCGAAACTCGAGGAGCTCGCCGCCCTGGTCGGACAGTGCGGCGGGCGACTCGCAGCGCACATCTGGCGCTCCGCGGCCGCGGGGAACCTCGGGGGCTGGCAGGTCGCCCGGGCGATGTGGTTCGTGCTGGCGCTGACCGGATCCGTCGGCACCGTCGGCGGTACCCAGCCCAACGGCTGGAACAAGTTCATCCCGCACGGACCCGACGTCGGCGCCCACGACCATTGGAACGAGCTGGCCTGGCCCGCGGAGTACCCGCTGGCTTGCAACGAGATGTCGATCTTGCTGCCGCACTTCCTGGCCGAGGGCCGCGGGCGGATGGATGTCTACTTCTCCCGCGTGTTCAACCCCATCTGGACCTACCCCGACGGATTCTCCTGGATCCGCGCCCTGTCGGACACCGACAAGGTCGGGGTGCACGTCGCGCTGACACCGACCTGGTCCGAGACCGCCGAGTTCGCCGACTACGTGCTGCCCATGGGGCACTCGACCGAACGCCACGACACCCAGTCGTATGAGACCCACGCCGGCAAGTGGCTCGGGTTCCGCCAGCCCGTCCGTCGGGTGGCGATGGAGAAGCTGGGCACCACCGTCGCCGACACCCGCGACGCCAACCCCGGCGAGGTCTGGGAGGAGAACGAGTTCTGGTTCGAGCTGTCGTGGCGGATCGACCCCGACGGCTCGATGGGCATCCGCCGGCATTTCGAATCTCCCTACCGGCCCGGTGAGATGATCACCGTCGACGAGTACTACCGGTGGGTGTTCGAGAATCGGGTGCCGGGCCTGAAGGACAAGGCCGCGGCCGAGGCCATGACGCCGCTGGAGTACATGCGTCGCTACGGCGTCGTCGAGGTGGCCGATCAGCTCTACCGGCAGGACGAGCGCGAGCTGACCGCGGCCGAGCTCGAGAACGCGGTGCCCGACGGATCCGACACCGAGACGCCGGGGGTTCTGCGCAAGCCCACCGACGACGACTCGGTGCCCCCGCTGATCGGCGAGGCGGGCGCGGTCGGGGTCCGTCACGACGACGGCACCCGCACCGCCGGATGGCTCACCCCCTCGCGCAAGCTGGAGGTCTACTCCACGTCGATGCGGGACTGGGGCTGGGAGGAGCAGGCGACGCCGGGCTACATCCGGTCCCACGTCGCGCACACCGAGATCGACCTCGATGCCGGCGACCTGGTGCTGGTGCCGACGTTCCGGCTGCCGACGTTGATCCACACCCGGTCGGGGAACGCGAAGTACCTCAACGAGATCTCCAACTCCCATCCCATCTGGCTGAACTCACGCGACGCCGCCCACCACCAGGTGGTGACCGGGGATCTGGTCCGGCTCAACACCTCGATCGGCTACCTGGTCGGGCGGGTCTGGGTCACCGAAGGGATCCGGCCGGGCGTGTGCGCGCTCAGCCACCACATGGGGCGCTGGCGCCTGCACGACACCGAGGGCAGTCGCTGGGCCCAAGGCCTGGTCGACATCACCCATCCGGACGGGCCGGACTCCTGGATGCTGCGCTACAAGGGAGGTATCGAACCCTTCTCCTCCGACGACCCGGACTCGGAGCGAATCTGGTGGAAGGACCCGGGGGTGCACCAGAACCTCGCGTTCGCGGTGCAACCCGACCCGCATTCCGGGATGCACTGCTGGCTGCAGAAGGTCCGCATGGAGAAGGCCCACCCCGGTGACCAGTACGGCGACGTCTACGTCGACGCACGCCGCTCCGCTGAGGTCTACCGGGAGTGGCTGGCCAAGACGCGCAGCACGCTCGGACCCGGTGGGCAGCGCCGGCCCGAGTTCCTGATGCGCCCGGTCAAGCCGCGTCGCCGCGCCTTCAGGGTGTCTCAGTGAGAAGGGTGCAGTCATGAGCATGCTGACCGGCCGTCGTATCGACGTCGACCTCGTGCGGGTCCGCGACGCCCTGACCGCGGTGCACGACCCGGAGATCGGGCGCCCGCTGGCCGAGCTCGGGATGCTCGGCGAGATCACCGAGCGGCGCGGGCGAGTGCACGTCGAGGTCCGACTGACCACCGAGGACTGCCCGCTGTCCGCGGAGATCCGGCACGCCGTGACCACGGTCGTGGCCGGGCTCGACGGTGTCCGCGAGGTGGAGGTCGCCTTCAGCACCATCCCGCCGCGCGAGCGCGCCGAGCTGTCCGAGCGGATCCGGCGCGAGGCGCCGCCGCTGACCGCCGGCGTAGGGCCGGGCGGGACACCGGTCTATGCAGTGGTCAGTGGCAAGGGAGGGGTCGGCAAGAGCACCGTGACCGCCAACCTCGCCGTCGCACTCGCGGCGGCGGGCCGGCGCGTCGGTGTCCTCGATGCCGACGTGTGGGGCTACTCCATGCCTCAGCTGTTCGGCGTCCGCCGGAACCCGGTCGTGCTCGGCGAGCTGATGATGCCGGTCCCGGCCCACGGCGTCGGGCTGATGTCGATCGGCTTCTTCGTCAACGAGGAACAGCCCGTCGTCTGGCGCGGGCCGATGCTGCACAAGGCGCTGCACCAGTTCGTCACCGACACCTACTGGGGGACCCTCGACGCGCTCCTGGTCGACATGCCCCCCGGCACCGGCGACGCCACACTGTCCCTGCTGGAGTTCCTCCCCGACACGACTCTGCTCGCGGTGACGACCCCGCAGACCACCGCCCGTGTCGTCGCGACCCGCGTTGCCCGGATGGCGGCGGAGAGCGGTGTCCCGATCGCTGGGGTCATCGAGAACATGTCCGCGGCCGTGTGCGCCGCCTGCGGTGAGCACAACCCGGTCTTCGGCAGCGGCGGCGGTACCCTGCTGGCTCAGGAGGCCGGGGCACCCCTGTTGGGCCAAGTCCCGCTCGACACCGAGCTGCGCGAAGCCGGCGACGCAGGGGTGCCGGTGGTCGTCGCGGCATCGGAGTCAGCCTCGGCCCGAGAGCTGACACGGATCGCGACCGTCCTGCCAACCCCCCGCCGGAAACTCGCCGGACGCGCTCTGCCGCTCTCTGTGGTGTCGTCATGACCGCGCACGCCGGCAGCCGGCCGCGTCGGGTTGTCCGGGATCGACTCATCTCGGCCCGCCCGCGGCGCCCCGATCAGTTCGCCGGGGGAGTGTCGGACGACGGCAACCCGGAACACCTCGCCGGGCCATCCGCGGCGAGCAGGGCGTAGCCGCCGTCGGTGAGGCTCTCGCGCAGAGAGAGGGATGGGTCCGGACGGCCGGCTCGTTCAGATCAGAGAGTGGAACACCGCCCGGTCGTGCCAGAGCACATGGCGCCGCCGGGGCGCAGGTCCGCACCGCCCCGTTCACGGCTCATCCCGGTGCTCGAGGCGAACACCTAATCTCTCCGCCAGCGCGGACTCAGACACATCGAGCAGGGTCAGGTCCGATAGCCGCGCTCGAGCAGTACGTTCGCGAGCGCGGAGATCCCGGTGTGGCTCACCTCCACGATCGCCGTGTCCGGATCGCGTTCGAGCCCGCGGATCCAATCCGATGCTAGCTCGGGCACCGCCTGACACCGGGCAAGCCGCCCGGTGTTCATTGGTAGATCTCGTCCCAGCGCTGCTTCATCGACGTCGTTCCGGCCCCGGGGTGCGGAGGAGGGGCCGGTCCAAGCTGCTGTGTCGCACGAAGGCACCCGTGTCGGTCCGGTCGGCGCGTCGAGCGCGGCCACGGCCTTGTCAAAGTCCGGTCATCCGGACACAATCAGCGTGACCTGACCGGCCACAGGAAGGGAAGGCCATGGACGTCCTCACGTTCCGTACCCCCGGACTCGGGGACCAGACCTATCTACTGGTGCACGAGGGCCAGGGCGTACTGGTCGACCCGCAGCGCGACATCGACCGGTTCCTCACCGCGGCCGCCGAGCACGACGCGGAGCTGCGGTTCGTGCTCGACACGCACCTGCACAACGACTACGTCTCGGGCGCCGAGCAGGCGGCCAGGACCACCGGCGCCGAGCTCGTGCTCCCGGCCGCGGCCGCGCCCGCCTACCCCAGCACCCCGGCCTTCCACCTCGAAGACATCCCCGGCGGGAAGCTGAGGATCCGCCCGATCCACACACCCGGACACACCCCCGAGCACACCAGCTACCTCGTCTTGCTCGGCGATGAGCCGGTGGCACTGTTCACCGGGGGCAGCCTGCTCGTGGCCTCGGCCGGCCGGCCCGACCTGCTGGGGCAGGACCGGGCCCGCACGCTGGCCACGCTGCAGCATCAGTCTCTGCACCGGCTGGCCGCGTTGCCCGATTCGCTCGAGGTGTTCCCCACCCACGGGCAGGGCTCGTTCTGCTCGGCGTCCGGGGCCGGGCGCTCCACCTCCACGATCGGCCGTGAGCGCGCGGAGAACCCGCTGTTGGCCCTCCCGACCGTCGACGCCTTCGTCGAGCGGCTCCTCGGGTCGGCGATGCCTGTCCCGGCCTTCTACCAGTTCATGACCCCGGCCAACACCCTGGGTGTGCCGGCCATGCCCGCACCCGATCCGGCGCCGATGACCCTCGACCAGCTCCCGGACGGGTCCGAGCCCGTCCACGTCGTCGACGTCCGCCCGCGGGCCGAGCAGGCCAGGGGAATCGTGCCCGGCTCGCTGCCGATCGCGATCGCCGAGGACTTCGGTAGCTGGGCGGGCTGGCTGGTGCCGCGCCACGCCCCGATCGCGCTCGTCGCCGGCCCCGACCAGGACATCACCGAGCCGGTCATCCAACTGGCCCAGATCGGGGTGGACACCGTCGTCGGGGTCATCCGCGACCTGCCCCCGCAGCGGGCCACCGTCGGGTTCGAGCTGGTGGACATCGACCGCTTCCGCGAACTGATGGCCGGGCCCGATGCCCAGCTACTCGACGTCCGGATGCCCGCGGAATGGGCGAGTGCCAGCATCGAGGGATCCACCCAGCGCTTCCTCCCCGACCTGCTCACCACCGGCATCCCCGCCGAGCTCGACCGGGACCGGCCCGTCCTGATCGCCTGCGGCAGCGGCCGGCGCGCCAGCATCGCGGCCGGCATCTTGGCCGAGGCCGGCTACCGGGCCATCGTGCTGGACCAGGCCGGCATCCCCGACCTCCTCGCCCACGCCGACGCGGCCTGACGGTGAGGACGTAGGTGAGCCCCGGCCGACGTCGTGGTCCACCTGCGAAGTCGTCGCACCGGGCCGGGCTGCCACCGGGCAGGGGCCCCGGGCCGGGCTGCCACCGGGCAGGGATCGACGCGCACGTGGGTCCCGCCGATACGCTCGAGGTGCGGGCCTGGGGGAGCCGAAGCCGGGCGTGGCGCGACGCTGTCCCGCGGACAAGTTGCCCGTACATTCCTGTCTAGCCGAGGGTCGGGAGGCGGCGGTGACGGGCGAGCGCCGGGGTACACGCGAGCTGCGCCGCGAGCCAGGCAGCCCACTGTGGCAGCAACTGCTTGAACTCCTGCGGCAGCGGCTCGACAACGACGAGTTCACTGCGGGTTTCCCGGGAGAGCTGGCACTGGTCGAGGAGTACCAGGTCAGCCGGCACACGGTTCGCGCCGCGATGCAGGTGCTCCGCGAAGAGGGGCTGGTCATCGCCGGGCGGGGGCGACCGCCGCGACAGGCCGAGCCGGTCGAGATCGCCCGACGCCTCGGCGCGCTCTACAGCCTCTATGAGTCGGTTCGAGGCCTGGGCCTCGAGCAGCGCAGTGTGATCCGTTGCCTCGAGGTCCAGCGGGACGCCGTCGTCGCTGCCCGGCTGGGCCTGGGGGAGGACACGCCACTGGTTCATCTCGAGCGCCTGCGCCTGGCCGGGGACGAGCCGCTGGCGCTCGATCGAGTGTGGCTGCCGAAGGTGTTGGCCGCGCCGCTGCTCGACGCGGACTTCAGTCGCACCTCGCTCTACGAGCTCTACGCGCGGCTGTGCGGGGTCGTGCTCACCGACGGCCGGGAGCAGATCCTTCCGGTGTTGCCGACCCCGGCCGAGCACCGCCTGCTGGGCGGCCCACGCGACACCGCCGCCTTTTCGATCCAGCGCCTGGGGCAAGCCAAGGGGCGCCCGGTCGAGTGGCGCCATACCCTCGTCCGGGGCGACCGGTTCGCCCTCACCACGGCCCCCGCCGGCACGGGCGGGTATCGGCTCGAGCTGCTCAGCCCCACCAGAGGGGGCGACGCCCGGTCATGACACCCGGACGCCCACCTTCCATACCCGACCATGCGGCTCGGCTGCGGCGACACTGTTCGTGAGCGGCACTCGCGGGCTCGCTACCCCAGCTCGGCCATTCCCACGGCGACCCGACGCCCGGGGCCGGGCACGGGCGCCCGCGGCAGCCCGGCCCGGGGTCGGCGGCCAGTGCGGCCCGATCCCGGGCACTCGCTCACGGGAGCCGAACCCGCCGCGGCCGGCCCCCGGCCGTCCGCCGGGACGCTGCCCTGCCGGAGGAGGCCCTTCGCGCCCGGATGATCGTGCCCACATTCCCGGCCCTCGAATTGACGGTGGGCGCCGACGGCTTTAATGTCCGAACAATGAAATGTACGAACATCGTGGCGAGGGTCACACGGTGCAGGATGGTCGGCGCGTACCCCACGGACGGCGAGTGATGACGCGTGCCGCCAGTCGCACCCCGGTGGCGGGCGCTCCCCACCGGCCCGAGGCGGACGGTCGGGGTGTCGCAGGCGTGGCGGCGCGGGGGTCGAGCACGTCCCGGGCGCTGCTCGAGCTGGCCCGCCGCGCGGGCGGTCGCGCTCCCGGGCTCGTGGTGGCGCTGCTGATCGCAGCCGTGGCGACCGTCGCGGGCCACGAGGTACCGATTGTCGGCGGCCCGGTCTTCGGGATCGTGCTCGGCGCACTGGTCGCCGTGGTGATGCCACCGAGGCGGGTGCTGCGGCCGGGGCTGGAGTTCGCCTCGAAGCCGGTCCTGCAGGCCTCGATCGTCGTCCTCGGCGCCACCCTGTCGTTGCAGCAGGTCGCACGGGTGGGCGGCGCTTCGCTCCCGGTCATGCTCGGCACCCTGGCCGTCGCCCTGGCCGGGGCGTGGGCGCTCGGGCGGCTACTCGGCGTCCGCGGCGACGCTCAGCTGCTCATCGGCATCGGCACCGGGATCTGCGGCGCCTCGGCGATCGCCGCGACCCAGGCCGTGATCAAGGCCAAGGAGTCGCAGGTCGCCTACGCGATCGGCACCATCTTCACGTTCAACATCGCCGCCGTGCTGGTCTTTCCCCAGCTCGGCCACCTGCTCGGGTTGGACCCGCACGCGTTCGGGCTGTGGGCCGGCACCGCGATCAACGACACGTCCTCGGTGGTTGCGGCCGGCTACGCCTACGGCGGTGATGCCGGCCCGTACTCGGTCGTGGTCAAGCTGACCCGCAGCCTGATGCTGATCCCGATCGTCATGGCACTCGGGCTGTGGGTGGCTCACCGCACCGCAACCGCCAAGCCGGATGCCGCGCCGTCGGGCGGATCCGCCGTTCGCGGACTGCCCTGGACGAAGATCGTGCCGCTGTTCCTCGTCGGTTTCGTCGTGGCCTCGGCCCTGACCAGCGTCGGGGTCATCCCGTCGTCCTGGCACCCGACGCTCACCCTGGTCGGCACGTTTCTGATCACCACCGCGCTGGCCGGCATCGGACTGTCCATGCGCCTGGCCGACATGCGCCGGGCGGGGGCTCGCCCATTGCTCCTGGGTGCGGGACTGTGGGTGCTCGTCGGCGCGAGCAGCCTCGGGCTGCAGGCCCTCACCGGCACCCTCTGACGCAGCTCGACCAGAGCCGTAGCGGCCTCGACGGGCTCCAGGATCGCGGCGAGCGGTCCATCGATGACAGGGCATGTGCGGGCGGCCACGGCGCGCTCGACCTCCGGGCCGGGACCGATCACCAGATGGTCTCGTGCGGCTGCGGATCGGCCACGGCGGTGGGCATCATGCTGGCTCCCGTGGACAGCGAAGGGGCCGGCAGGCGTCGTCGCCCGCGGTCCGTGTCGCGGTCCGGCGGTATCTCGGCGACCGGGTCGGGTGACGCGGATGTCGGGGGTGGTGGTCGCGAGATGCTGACCGCCTTTCAGGCGGGTGTTGCCAGCGAGCTCCGGCCGTGTAACCTTCATATTCCATAGAAATATGGAATAGTGGGTGCTGGTTGTGACGAGCGCGGCCGATCGGATCGTCGTTGATGACTCCGTCCGCCGGAGCTTGCAGCGGCGCGTCTTGATCGTGGTCGTGATGGGCCAGGTGCTCGGCGGCGCCGGACTCGCGGCCGGGGTCACGGTCGGTGCCCTGCTGGCGCAGGACATGCTCGGTTCAGACGACCTGTCTGGGCTGCCGACCGGGCTGTTCACCCTTGGATCCGCGTTGGCCGCGTTCCTCGTCGGCCGGGTCCCCCAGCGCTTCGGGCGGCGCCTCGGGGTCGGACTCGGGTTCAGCGCCGGTGGGCTCGGCGCGATCGGCGTGGTGGTGGCGGCCGTCGTCGGCAGCGTGCCGCTGCTGGTGGCGGCGTTGTTCATCTACGGCGCGGGTACCGCCACGAATCTGCAGGCCCGCTACGCCGGCACCGATCTGGCGTTGCCGGCCCAGCGCGGGCGCGCGATCAGTGTGGCGATGGTGGCCACGACGCTGGGAGCGGTGGCCGGACCGAACCTGGTGGAGCCACTGGGTGCGTTCGCGACCGCAGTCGGGGTGCCGGCGCTGGCGGGGCCATTCCTGCTGGCGGCCGTGGCCTATCTGGGCGCGGGAATCGTGTTGTTCGCGTTCCTGCGCCCGGACCCGTTTCTCGTGGCACGGCATCTCGCGCAGCGGTCGGCGACGATCGCGGATGGGCCGACACCGATCACCCCCTCGCTCCGGACGGGCGTGGCGGTCGGCGCCACGGTGATGGTGCTGACCCAGATCGCGATGGTCGCGATCATGACCATGACCCCGGTGCACATGCGGGCCCATGGTCACGGGCTCGGCGAGGTCGGGTTGGTGATCGGTGTCCACATCGGTGCGATGTACCTGCCCTCGCTGCTCACCGGCTCGTTGGTGGACCGGTTCGGTCGGATCCGGGTGGCCACCGCGGCGGGTGTCACCTTGCTGCTCGCCGGGATCGTCGCCGCGCTCGCGCCGGCCGACTCGCTCGGGCTGCTGATCGTGGCGCTGGCGCTGTTGGGGCTGGGCTGGAACCTCGGGCTGATCTCGGGCACCGCGCTGCTGGTGGATGCGACCGTTCCGGCGAATCGTGCCCGCGTGCAGGGCACGGTCGACGTTCTGATCGCGCTCGGTGGGGCGGGCGGTGGCGCGGTGTCCGGCGTCGTCGTGGCCGGCGCGGGGTATGCGACCTTGTCGTTGGCCGGCGGCTTCTTGGCCTTGCTGCTCGTCCCGGTGTTGCTCAGGGCCCGCAGGGCCGTGCAGGCCGTGGGTCCCGGGCCAGAGACCGGTACGACGTCGGGGGCGGCGGGTGCTGGCCCTGCTGCGGAGGACACGAGCGCATGAGGAGTCGACAGCGACCGATCCAGCTTGGGCTCCGCGAGAACATCGGCCAGTTCGTCCTGCTCGTGGCCGTCAACGCGCTGGTCGGGGGGATGGTTGGCCAGCAGCAGGCGGTGCTGCCGTTGCTGGCTTCCGACGTGTTCGGGCTGACCGGCTACATGTTCATCTTCAGCTACGTGGCCGCGTTCGGGGTCACGAAGGCGGCGGCAAACTATGTCGCGGGGGCGTGGTCGGATCGGCTCGGGCGCAAGCCGGTGCTGCTGGTCGGCTGGCTGTTCGCGATCCCGGTGCCGCTGTTGCTGATGTGGGCCCCGAGCTGGGGCTGGGTGATCGTGGCCAATGTGCTGCTCGGGCTGAACCAGGGCCTGACCTGGTCCACCACGGTCGTCATGAAGATCGACCTGGTGGGCGCGCGACGGCGCGGGCTCGCGATGGGCTTCAACGAGGCGGCCGGGTACGGGGCGATCGCGGTCACCTCACTGTTCGCCGGTTCGCTGGCTGAGCAGTACGGGTTGCGCCCGGCGCCGTTCCTGCTCGGGATCGGCTACGCGGTCATCGCCCTCGCGGTCAGTTCGCTGCTGGTCCGCGAGACCCGCGAGCACGCCCGACTGGAGGCGGCCGGGCGCGGCAGCGAGGATCCGCGCAGCAACGGGGAGATCGCCGCCGACGTCAGCTGGCGCGAACCCGCGCTGGCCTCGGCCAGTCAGGCGGGGCTGGTGAACAACCTGAACTTCGGCCTGTCGTGGGGGCTGTTCCCGCTGCTGTTCGCCACCGCCGACCTCGATGTCGACCAGATCGGCCTGCTCATCGCGCTCTATCCCGCGGTCTGGGGCGCGGGGCAGCTGGTGACCGGTGGATTGTCGGACCACCTCGGCCGCAAACACATGATCACGATCGGGATGCTGACCCAGGCGGTCGCCCTGGTGGTGATCGCGCTGTCGAGCGGGTTCGCCGGTTGGGCGGTGGGCACGGCCGTTCTGGGCGCGGGGACGGCGCTGGTCTACCCGACGCTGCTGGCGGTGATCGGCGATGTCGCGCACCCGTCCTGGCGGGGCCGGGCGGTCGGGATCTACCGGGTCTGGCGGGACCTGGGCTACGCCGCCGGAGCCGTTGTCGGTGGGGTGGTCGCCGACGCGTTCGATCTGACCGCGGCGGTGTGGGCGGCGGCGGCGATCTCGCTGGTATCCGGCGTCGTGGTCGCCACCCGGATGTATGAGACCCATCCCCGCGGCGATACGGCGACGCCATCGGCCGGCTGATCCCGCGCGGGGCCCGCGGACCGGTCAACCGGCCTGCACGGGCGCCCCGGCCAGCCGCCACTCGATCATGCCGTCGGCCAGCCGCACCGCGCGGCGGCCGTGGACCTGCAGCAGCCGGACCGCGTCGTGGGAGAACGCACAGAACGCGCCGCGGCAGTAGGCCACGACCTCCTGATCCGGCGGGAGCTCGGCGAGTCGCTCGGTCAGCTCGTCGAGCGGTATCGAGACCGCCCCCGGGATGTGCCCGGCCGCGAACTCGATCTCGGGGCGGACGTCGACCAGCACCGCGCGCCCGGCCTCGACCCGCCGCAGCAGCTCCGCCCGGTCCACCTGCTCGGTGTCGGCCTCGCCCAGGTACTCCCGGACCGCGATACCGGCATCGCCACAACGGGCCGCGGCGACATCACGCAGCTGCGCATACAGCCCGGTGACGTCGTCGCCGGCCAGGGCGTAGCGAATCGTCGTGCCGTCTCGGCTGGTCCGCACCAGCCCCGCCAGCTTGAGAACCTGCAGGTGCGCCGAGGTGCTCGTCAGGCCCAGGCGAGCGGCGTCGGCGAGCTGGGCGACCGACCGCGGGCCCTGGGCAAGCAGGTCGACCAGCTCGAGGCGCTTGCCGTTGCCCAGCGCCTTGCCGGCCCGGGCCAGCTGCTCGAACAAGGCCCCCTTCGCGCTGTCACTCACGCTGCTATCCTCCACAACACCATGGAATACCGTAGCACGGCGATTCCGGTTTCAGGAGTTCGTGATGAGCGCGTCGGTACCCGCCGTTATTCCGCACATGGTCGTCGACGAGGGCTTCGGCAACACCTACTACCTTCTCGACCTCGGGGACGGTTCGGCCCTTGCCGTCGATCCGCCGCGGGACCTGCGCGCGGTCCTGGACGTCGCCGCCCGGCACGGGCTGCGTATCCGGTTCGCGGCCGACACCCACCTGCACGCTGATTTCCTGTCCGGGGCGCGCCAGCTCGCCCACGGGTTCGGGACCACGGTCCTGGCCTCGGCCGCGGGGGAGCGCGCGTTCGAGCACCGCGGGCTTCGTGACGGTGACGAGGTCGATCTGGGCGGTCTGCGGCTGACCGCTCTGGCCACACCCGGGCACACCGACGAGCACGTGAGTTTCCTGCTCGCCGACGGCGACCGGCCGGTCGGTGTGTTCACCGGCGGTTCCCTGATCGTCGGCTCGGCCGCCCGCACGGACCTGTTCGGCGCCGACCGTACCGAGGCCCTTACCCGGGCCCAGTATCGCTCGTTGCGCCGGCTCGCGCAGCTGCCGGCCCAGACCGCGCTGTGGCCGACCCACGGCGCCGGCTCGTTCTGCTCCGCCCCGCCCGGCACCGAGCGCACCTCGACCATCGGCGCGGAACTGGCCGGCAATCCGCTGCTGCGCCTCGACAACGAAGATAACTTCGTCCGGTCCCTGCTGGGTGCGCTCGGCACCTACCCGGACTACTTCCGGCGGCTCACCGAGATCAACCGTCGGGGACCGGTACTGCTCGACGTCGCCGCTACCGCGCAGTTGGCATCGCTGCCGGCCTCGCAGGTCCGCCGGCTGCGCGCCGAGGGCGCCGCGGTCGTCGACGTTCGCCCGGTCCGCGACTACGCGGCCGGACACGTACGCGGCGCGGTGTCGATCCCGCTGCGTGCCCAGTTCGCGACCTGGCTGGGCTGGCTGGTCGACGAATCCGTGGTGGTGATCGTGCGCAACGACGACCAAGACCCGGCAGACATCATCTGGCCGGCCGCCAACATCGGCATCGACACGATCGCCGGCGAACTCGACGGCGGAGTCGATGGGTGGGGGCAGGCGGGAGGGGAACTGGGCACGACACCACTGCTGC
>JAKDNL010000769.1 GCA_030451825.1 Pseudonocardia sp.
GGCCGGAGGCGACGCTCGGCGGTGCCTCGATCTGCACGACCAGGTCCACCGCGCCCATGTCGATGCCCAGCTCCAGGCTGGACGTGGCGACCACGCACGGCAGGACGCCGGACTTGAGCTCCTCCTCGACCAGAGTCCGTTGATCGCGGGACATCGAACCGTGATGGGCCTTGGCCACCGTCGGCGCCGCGCCGCCGCCGACCCCGGACTGCCCGACCGCCTCCGCCGGGAACGCGCTCCGCGGGCCGGACCCGTCGAGGCCGACGGCCTCCTGCTGCTCGGCCTCCTCGGCGGCCAGCTCGTTGAGCCGCGACGTGAGGCGCTCGGCCAGGCGCCGGGAGTTGGAGAACACGATCGTCGAGCGGTGCGCGCGCACCAGTTCCAGCAGCCGCTGCTCCACCGCGGGCCAGATCGAGGGCTTCTGCGCGGTTCCGGCCGCGGACCCGACGACCTCCTCGTCGGTACTGCCCGGCGCGGGCCGCTCGTCGAGCGCTGCCAGGTCCGGAACCGGTACCTGGACCTGGACGTTGATCGTCTTGGCCGACGGTGGCTGGACGATCTCGACCGGCCGGGCGCCGGAGAGGAACGTCGACACCTCGTCGACCGGGCGGACCGTCGCCGAGAGACCGATCCGCTGCGGACTGCGGTGTTGATCGCCCGACCCTGCAAGCAGGTCGGGCGCGACGATCTCCTCGAGACGTTCCAGCGACAGCGCCAGGTGCGCGCCGCGCTTGGTGCCGGCCACGGCGTGCACCTCGTCGACGATGATCGTGCGTACGCCGCGCAAGGACTCCCGCGCGGCGGAGGTGAGCAGCAGGAACAGCGACTCCGGTGTGGTGACCAGCACGTCCGGCGGGGTGCGGGCGAACTGGCGGCGCTCGTCGGCCGGGGTGTCGCCGGTGCGCATCCCGACGGTGATGTCCGGGACCGGGTCCCCGAGGCGCTGCGCGGCCTGGCGGATGCCGGTCAGCGGCGAGCGCAGGTTGCGCTGCACGTCGACGGCCAGGGCCTTGAGCGGGGAGACGTAGAGGACCCGGCAGCGGTGCCTGGGCTCGTCGGGCACCGGTTCGGCGGCGAGCCGGTCGAGCGCCCAGAGGAACGCGGCCAGCGTCTTGCCGGACCCGGTCGGAGCGACGACCAGGGCGTTGCGGCCGGCCTGTGCGGCGGACCAGGCCCCTTCCTGGGCGGAGGTGGGCGCGGCGAAGGCTCCCTCGAACCACTGGCGGGTGGCGGGGGAGAAGCCCTCGAGTGCGCTCACGGTCCCCATCATGCGCCGGGGGTCCGACAGTTTCGCGGGACCGGCGCCCGGATCAGCCCCCGCCGTGCAGCGCGCGGGCCCAGCCGGCGTCGTCGTCGCCGTAGAGCGCGCTCAGTGCGGCGACCGTCCAGACGAGGCTGGCCAGGAAGTCGTCACCGAGGGCGTCGATGTAGTGCGAGGTCTCCTGCGCGCCCTCGAGCGTCTGCAGCGGGGGGATCGTGTAGCGGGCCCGGGAGCGGTAGCGCGGGCCGAGGTGCGCCCCGATCCAGTCCAGCGCGCGGTCGACCCGGTCGGTCTCGGCCTCCAACGCGACCCGCGCGGCGTCGATCCAGTCGGCCAGCACGAGGAACGCCAGAGACCAGCCGGGAGGGGCCTCCTCGGAGGAGAACTCGGCGTCGACCGCGGTGAGCTTGCGCAGGGCGAGCCGGGCCGGGTCCGGTTCGTGGCTCGACAAGGTGTCCCGAACGGCCTGCTCGAGCTCGTCGGCGACGATCCGGTACGCGCCGAGCAGTGCCGGGTCGTCGTGTGGGTCGGCTCTGCTCGTGCGTGCCATCGACGGCCTCCTCGCTGCTCGTGTCTGCTGCGGCGCGAGCCTAACCAGGCCGTCGCCGGACCCGGTGACGGCGTCCCGTCGGCGGGTCGGAGCGCGCTCAGCGCTTGCGGTGCCGGAGCCACAGGCGCACCAGGGTCACCAGCGAGGCCAGCAGCGCCAGGAGGACGACGATCCGGCCGAGCGGCGAGCCGAACCCGGTCGGATCGGCCTGCGCGAGCAGCAGGAGATCGGACATATCACCCACGGTACGCGCGGCCGTCGGGAGTCCGCGGTGATCGCCCGGGTCTGTGCCCCGCTCCGCACCAGCCCACCAGGCCCACCGGGCCGGCACGGTCGGTCGTTACTCTCGATGCGTGCGAATGAGCCAGTTCCGAGGACTGATGGAGGACGAGTTCGGCGCTCTGCGGGCCGGCTCGATGGCCCGTGACCACGTGTTCTCCTCCCTCGACGGGCGGACCGTGGACGAGGCCATCGAGTCCGGGATCGACCTGCGCCGGATCTGGCGTGCGGTCTGCGAGGCCTACGACGTGCCGCCCGCCCGGCGCTGAGCCCACCGGACGCGCTCGTCGGTCCCGCCCGCCGCGGCGGACCCGCGGACCGTTCGGCGCGACCGGGTGTCCGATCGGCGTGTCGGCGTGACATCTCGAACGTGCGTTCGTATAGGCTGTTGCGCACAACGTGGTGCGGCTGTCCACAGGCGGCGATCCGACCGGTGAAACTGTCGGTGCGACCCCATACGGTTGTCCCGTGGCTCCCCGCAAGACGGCGGCATCGCCGGCACAGCAGACCAAGGCATCCGATGGCAGATCAGCGAGGTGGCAAGAGATGACCGCTCCGGACCGCGAGAAGGCGCT
>JAKDNL010000147.1 GCA_030451825.1 Pseudonocardia sp.
TCCCCCCGCGCCCCCCCCCCGCCCCCCCCCCCCAGGTCCGGGGGGCCCCCCCCCGGGTCCCACCGGGGGCGGGGACCCCTGAACGTGTGCGAAGTCGAGATGGAGTGGGCTGGTGCGTCAGTCGTGGCAGTGCTTCCCGGGGGACGGGGGGACGTCCAGGGCCGGGTTGCGGTCGAAGAAGCCGACCGGCTTGAGGGTGAAGCCGGTGTAGTCGACGGGCATGATCGGCCAGTCCTCCGGGCGCGGGAAGTGCGTGGTGCCGAACGTGTGCCAGACGACGATGTCCTCGCCGTCGACCGGGCGGTCGGCCCGGGTCCAGGACGGGAGCCCGGCGCCCGCGTTCTGGTTCACGAAGTCGCCGGCCGGGTAGCGCTGCGCCGGGTCGTAGGCCGTCACCCACAGCGCGTTCGTCGCGAACGCGGCCCGGGCGTGGATCGACGACGCGTCGTCGGCCAGCAGCGTCGCCTTGCCCTCCGGGATCAGCGCGTACCCGACGTCCTGGCCCAGGGCGTTCTGCCGCTCCGGGTTGACGACGTGCCAGGTCCGCACGGCGCCCTGGTTGCTGGCGCGCTGCGCGTCGGACTCCCTGCTCAGACGGGTGCGGGACTGGCGGAACGCGTTGCCGTAGGGGTTCCCCTCGCCCATCGGCATCCGCTGCGCCTCGACCTCCTCGACGGCGTTGCGCGGCCCGTCGACGGTCATGTCCAGCCGGGCCGAGAACAGGTGCTGGTGATACGGCGCGCCCAGGCCGGGCGCGACCTCGGTGGAGTACGGGTTGCCCTCGGGCGGGTAGGCGGCGGTGAACACGATGCCGGTCGCCTTGACCTCGAGCTGGATCGTGCCGTCGAGGTAGAGGTACCAGTAGAAGCCGTAGTCGTAGTTGCCGATCGGGGTGAAGAACGAGATCACCAGACGGCGCTGGCGGCGCACCTCGCGGGAGCCGGTGAAGATGTCGGAGTGCTTGAACAGGACGCCGTAGTCCTCCTCGTGCATGCAGATCGCGTTGGAGATCGTCTTCGGGTTACCGAAGTCGTCGGCGATCGTGGCGTCGACGTAGTGGATGTCGCCGAGGCAGTCGCAGCCGGCCTGCAGCGAGTCGGCGTAGCGGGCGAACATGTACTCGCCGCAGTCGAAGTAGTTCTGCCAGAACCGCACCGGGGCCGGGTCGGCGTAGGGCACGACCATCTCGGACACGCTCGCCCGGTAGCAGATCGGCCGGGAGTCGAACGCGATCTGGTGCAGGGTCAGGCCCTCGCGCTCGTTGAACCCGATCCGCAGGTCCCACTTGCCCCAGCGCACGTGCCCGTCGTCGACTGTGAACGAGCGGCCCTCCGGCTGGGTGATCTCGATCGGCTTCAGGCCTTCCAGCGGAGGCCCCTGCACGGCCGGGTCGTCGAAGTTCCCGCTGGTCTCCGGCACCGGAACGATCCCGGTGTCGATCACCCGGTCGACGCTGCGCGCGGTCAGGTCGACGTAGGCGACGAGCCCGTCGATCGGGTGCGCCCACGCGTGATCGCGCTCGTGGTCCTGGCGGAAGCCGAACGCGCGGGCGATCCGGCGCCCGACCTCGTCCGGGTAGTCGTAGACGCCCGCCGACAGCGGCACCGCGCGCACCGACGCCGGCTCGATGCCGCGCGCCGCGAGCGCCGCGAGCCACTCCGGGCAGGCGTTCAGGACGTCCTCGATGAACTCGAACTCGCTGTCGATGATCGGCGGCTGGCCGTCGACCGGCGGGTCCAGCTCGCGCTGCGAGACCACGACGCGGTCGGTCGCGGACACCACCGTGTCCCAGGACCGGCCGGTGGACAGGTCCAGCAGCACCGCGCGGAACCGGCGGTCCGGGCGGTCGTCGACAGCGCTGATGCTCGTTCCGCTGGCGCTCCTCTCGGTATGGGCGAGAACCGCATCCTTGGGCGGCTCCTCCGGTGCGAAGAACGCGTAGCGCACGTGCTCACCGAGGAAGCCGGCGTCGGCCAGCACCTCGCGGACCGCGGTCACCTCGGTCTCGGTGGTCATCTCGAGCGGGTGTCCGGTGCGGGACTCGAGCGTCGTCATCGTCGTTTCCTCTCAGGCCGCGTCAACGGCCGGTGTCGCGGATGCGGGGGCGGGCGGGCGGCGGCGTGACCAGAGTGCGCCCAGGGCGAATGCCACAACAAGGATCGCGCCGATCCCGGTGGCCAGTGCGGGGGAGCCGCCGATCAGCGTCGGGAAGTTCGAGACGGTCAGGTAGAGGCACACGAGCAGCCCGGCCAGTCCCAGCGCCGGGGCGACGAGCGTGTGCCACGGCCGGGTGTCGACCCGGGTGCGGCGGAAGTAGACGAGCACCGCCACCGAGGTCAGCGCCATCAGCGCGAGCACCCCGAGGGTGGCCGTGCCGGCCATCCAGGCGAACACCTGCGTCACCGGGTCCAGCCCGACGACCGCGAACACGGCCACGAACACCAGCGCGGTGAGCGACTGCGTCAGCGACGCCACGTGCGGCGAGGCGTGCCGGGGGTGGCTGCGCCCGCACCGGGCCGGTAGCGCGCCGGAGTTGCCGAGCGCGAAGAAGTAGCGGGCCAGCACGTTGTGGAACGACAGGATCGCCGCGACCAGGCTGGTCATCAGCAGCACCTGCGCGATGTCGCCGCCGACCGGGCCGAGCGTGTTCGTGATCGTCGTGATGATCATGTTCCCGGGGTCGGCGCCGGCCTGGGCGAGCGCCTCGTTCTCGCCCCAGGCGGAGATCACGGCCCAGGCCGAGACCGTGTAGAACACCCCGATCAGCACGAGCGCGGTGTAGGTGGCGCGCGGGATCGTGCGCTGCGGGTCGCGGGCCTCGTCGCGGAACACGGCCGTCGCCTCGAACCCGATGAACGACGCGATCGCGAACATGATCGCGATCCCGAGCGAGCCGGAGACGACCTGGCTGGGCACCAGGAACGCCGAGGACAGCCCCTCCGCGGACCCGCCACCGCTGCCGACGACGACGGCGTCGAACACCAGCACGATCGCGACCTCGGCGACCAGCAGCACGCCCAGCACCCGCCCGGAGAGCTCGATGCGCCGGTAGCCCAGCGTCCCGACGATCGCCAGGATCACCACCGACCACACGTACCAGGGCAGCTCCGGCCCGCCCCAGTGCTGCACCAGCCCGTCGATCACGGCGCCGACATAGCCGTAGACGGCCAGCTGCACGGCGGTGTAGGTGACCAGGGCCAGGAACGCAGAGCCCAGGCCGGGTGCGCGGCCCAGCCCGCGTTGCACGTAGGAGTAGAAGGCGCCGGCCTCCGGGACGTGTCGGCTCATCGCGCAGAACCCGACCGCGAACAGCAGCAGGATCGCGGCGCACAGCGCGAACGTCATCGGGAACGCCGCGCCGTTGCCGGCCGCGATGCCCAGCGGGACGGTGCCGGCGATGACGGTCAGCGGCGCGGCCGCGGCCACCACCATGAACACGATCGAGCCGACGCCGAGCGAGCCGGTCAGCGTGCGGCGGGTGTCGGCGGCGGGGTTTGTAGGGGGTGCGCTCATTGCGGCGTCTCCCGGGTGGGGGCGAGGTGTGGGCACCGCAGACCGTCGCCGCGCCGGTGCTGCCCGGTCAAAGGACGCTCCCCGGTGGTGCGAATCACACCGTGCCGCGTTCCCGCGCGGCGGGAATCGGCGCGCGGGAATTCTCATTCGGCTCGTCGCCGCTGGTCATCGCGCAGGGACGGGTGTCTAACCTGACCCTCCTACGATCCCGGCACCGGAGAGAGGACGTCGATGCGCCACATCCCGTCGCTGCGCGAGCGCTCCCCGGTGCACGGGCTGGAGCGCCGCCGTCTCGGCGTGCTGGACGTGTTCGCGCAGTCGGTGTCCGGCGCCGCGCCGTCCGCGGCGATGGCGGCCACGCCGGTGATCGTGGCGGCGTCCGCGGGCGGGGGCACGATCTGGTCGTTCGTGGTCGCGACCGTGCTCGCGCTGCTGGTCGCGGCGTGTATCGGACGGTTCACCCGGCGGATGGCCGCACCCGGCGGGCTCTACAGCCTCACCGCGCAGGGGCTCGGGCCGGGTGCCGCGTTCGCCTGCGGGGTGGCCTCGCTGCTCGGGTACGGGCTGCTCTGCGCGGCGGCCGTCGCCGGGGCGTCGACGTATCTGACGGTGCTGCTCGGCGGCGGCCGGTGGGTCACGGTCGGGGCCGCGTTGCTGGTCGGGGTCGTGGTCGTCGGGCTCGCGCTGCGCGGGGTGCGGGTCGCCGCGCGGGTGGTGCTGCTGGTGGAGACCGTGGCCATCACGGTGCTCGTCGTGGTGTTCGCGCTGCTGCTGGTCGGGGGCTCGCTGCCCGGGCCGGTCGAGGAACCCGCGGTCTCCGAGCCGGGCCTCGGCGGGATCGCCGCCGGGGTGCTGCCCGCCGTGGCGGCGTTCATCGGGTTCGAGATCGCGACCTCGCTGGGGGCCGAGGCCCGGCACCCGTTCCGGACCGTGCCGCGCGCGGTCGGGGCGACGGCGGCCGTCGCCGGCGTGCTGTACCTGTTCGCCGCCTACACCCAGGTCGTCGGTTTCGCCGCGACGCCGGGCGGGCTCGCCGGGCAGTCCGAGCCGGTGCTGGTCCTGGCCACCGCGAGCGGCTGGCCCTGGATCCCGACGGTCCTCGACCTGGCGTTGAGCATGTCCTTCTTCGCCTGCGCCGCGGCGACCGCGAACGCGCTGGCCCGGGTGCTGTTCTCGCTGGCCCGCGACGGCGTCGCACCGCGGGCGCTGGGCCGCACGCACCCCCGGTTCCGGACCCCGCACGTCGCGATCACGGCGTCGGTGCCGGTCGCGGTCGCGGCGTTCGTGGTCCCGGTCGCGCTGGGGGCACAGGCCTGGTCGGTGCTGGTGGCGTTGCTGACGATGGCCACCGCCGGGTTCCTCGTCGCCTACCTGCTGGTCTGCGTCGCCGCGCCGGTGTTCCTGCGCCGGATCGGCGAGCTCACCTGGCCGGCCGTCGCGACGACCGCGGTGATCGCGCCCGCGCTGGTCGTCGTGCTGGTCGCGTTCGTGTCCGGGGTGCCGCAGGCGGCGGTCGTGCTCGGCACCAGCGTGCTGGTCGCGGTCGGCTGGTACGGCTGGCTGCGGTGGCGCCGCCGCGACACCCTGGCCGGGATCGGCGTCTACGACGAGACCGTGGCCGACGACGTCCACGGCCGGGCCGCGTGAGCGGCCCGCCGCCGGCCCGTCCGGACGGCTCGCCGCCGTTCTCCGGCCGCCAGCCCCGCGCGGTGCGCAGCGCGCTGGCCGTGCTGGAGGAGGTGGTCGCGGCCGGGCCCGGGGTCACCGCGAAGGAGATCTCCACCGCGCTCGGGCTGCCTCCGGCCACCACCTACCGGCTGCTCAACCTGCTCGTCGCCGAGGAGTACCTGGTGCGGCTGCCGGACCTGCGCGGGTTCGCGCTCGGACGACGTGCCGCCCGCCTCGCGCTGCCCGCGGTGACCACCCTGCCGACCGCCGCCCGAGGGGTCCTCGAGCACCTGCGCGGGATGGTCCGCTGGGGCGTGCACCTGGCCTCGTTCGACGGCGGACAGCTGCGGATCGTCGACCCGGACCCGGACCACCCGCCCAGCGACACCGACCTGCTCGCCCGCTACCCGCAGGTCTCGGCGCTGGGCCGGTTGCTGCTGGCCGAGCAGCCGGACTGGCGGGCGCTGGTCCGGGAGCTGCGCACGTTCACCGAGCACACCGTCGCCTCGCCGGACGAGGTCACCGCACGGCTGGCCGAGGTGACCGGTGACGGCCTGGCCCGCCAGTGCGGTGAGCTGCGGGCCGACCGCGGGTGCCTGGCCGTCGCCGTGCGGGCCCCCGACGACCGGCGGCTCGTCGCGGGCCTGGCGCTCTCCGGACCGTCGCACCGGATCGCCGACCCGGACCCCGAGCTCGTCGAGCAGCTCCGCGAGCACGCCCGCCGGCTGGAACCGTTGCTGGCCTGAGGAAGCGGCTACTCCATCTCGGCGAGGGCCTTCCTGGCCTGCTCCAGCTCCGCCTCGAGCTCGGCCACCCGGGCGGCCTTCGCGGCGCGGGCGGTCTCGATCACCTCGTCGATCGGGCCGGCCAGGTCGGCGTGCAGCGCCGCGGCGGCCTGGGACACCGCCGCCGCGGTCACCGGGAGCCCGCGAGCGACCCAGCTGGTGCCGTTCTTGAGCTCCGCCTGCCACTCGCCGTCGGCCGAGCCGCTGACGGTCAGGGTCAGGGTCACCACCCGCGTGGTCTTCGCCGACGACGACCCCTTCGGGCGCCCGCGCTTGGGCTTCTCGGCGGCCACGTCGGCCCCCTCCGGCGGGGTGCCGTCCGAGGGTGTGTCGTCCGCTGTGCTGCCGTCGGCAGGGCCGCCGTCGGCAGGGCCGCCGTTCGAGGAACCCTCCTGCGACGCGACACCGGTCCCCGTCGCGGGGGAGGTGCTCGCCGCCGCGGCGGTGTCACCGGTGCCGGTGCCGGTGGGGTCGGTGGTGGGGGTGCCAGGCTGGGCGTCGTCCACGTGCTCCCTCATCTCGCTCGTCGCCTGATGTCGCGCAATCAAGGGTGAGGCTAGAACGCACGTTCGACGGCGCCGACCCTGGGGTGCTCAGATGTCGGACTGGGGGAACAGGCGCTCGCCGATGATCGAGAACGGGATGATCAGCAGCCAGGAGTACATCGCCCAGTCCGGGGCGAGGAAGGCGAGCGGGATCGAGGGCACCAGTGCCAGGGTCGGCGCGACGCCGGCGGCCAGCGAGGCCCGCGCGACCCGCGGCGTCACGTCGTCGGAGGTCAGCCGCTGCCCGGACGAGGCGTAGGCCCACAGCAGCGTCGAGGCCAGCCCGACGGCGATCAGGTTCCCGGCGTAGAGCACCACGGCCACGGCCTCGTCGCCCTGCTCGCCGAGCACCGACGTCGGGAACGGCAGGAACACGATGAAGAACAGGTAGAGCAGGTTCAGGACCAGCAGCCGCGAGTCCGAGCGCACGATCCGCCGGAACACGCGGTGGTGGACGATCCAGTAGCGGCCGATCACGACGAAGCTCAGCGCGAACGTGAAGATCCGCGGCCACAGCTCGCCCAGCGCCTCACCGACCCGGTCGCCCGGGATCTCCGCGTCGGTCAGCGGCAGCACCAGCAGTGTGATCGCGATCGCGAACACGCCGTCGCTGAACATCATCAGCCGGTCCAGGCCGGTGTCACCGGACTCCTCGTCCACGTCGGACTCCCTCGTGCGTCGACGGCCGGACGGTAGCGGGTGGGGTCCCCGGCCGGACCGCCGCAGTAGGTTGACCCCCATGGTGTCGACGATCCGTTTCCACGAGCTCGGCGGTCCCGAGGTGCTGCGGGTCGAGGACGTGCCGGTGCGCGCGCCGGGGCCGGGCGAGGTGCGGATCCGGGTGGACGCGATCGGGCTCAACCGGGCCGAGGTGAACTTCCGCCGCGGCACCTACCTGGAGGCGCCGCGCCTGCCCGCCGGCCTGGGTACCGAGGCCGCCGGGGTCGTCCTCGAGACCGGGCCGGACGTGTCGCGCTGGAGCGTCGGCGACGAGGTCAGCGTCGTGCCGGCGTTCTCCCAGAACGAGTTCCCGGTCTACGCGGCCGAGGCGGTCGTGCCGGCCGCCGCGCTCCTCGCGCGGCCGGAGGGGCTGGACGCGGTGAGCAGCGCCGCGGTCTGGATGCCGTACGTGACCGTGTACGGGATGGTCGCCGAGATCGTCCGGGTGCGGGCCGGGGACCGGGTGGTGGTGACGTCCGCGTCGAACAGCGTCGGTGTCGCCGCCCTGCAGGTGCTGCGCCACCTCGGCGCCGTGCCGATCGCCACCGACGGGTCACGTGATCACGCCGACGCGCTGCACGCGGCCGGCGCCGCACACGTCGTCGTGGCGGGGGAGTCGTTGACCGCGGACCTGCTCGCCGCGACCGAGGGGCACGGTGCCGACCTGGTGCTCGACGCCGACGGCGGCCCACAGGTCGCGCAGCTGGTCAACGCCTGCGCCCCGGGCGCGACGGTGATCGTGCACGGCGGTCTGTCCGGCGAGCCGACCCCGCTGCCCGGCGGCGGCTACGCCCCGGTGTGGCTGCGCCGCTACCGCGTCTTCGAGATCACCGGCGACCCGGCCGCGCTGCGCCGGGCCGAGCACTTCGTCCGCGCCGGGCTGGCGTCGGGGGCGTTCACGCCGATGGTCGACCGGGTCTTCGAGTTCGACGACGTCGCCGCCGCGCACGCCTACGTCGACTCCCCGGACCGGGCGCCGGGCAAGCCGGTCCTCCGGGTGCGGCACTAGCTCACCGCATCCCTCGTGAGCGGAAATCGTCGCTCTGGCGACGCTTTCCGCGCACGGGTCAGCTGAAGACCAGCAGGAACGCGATCGCCAGCACCACGGCCACGGCGGTCAGTCCCACGACGATCCGGGCCGGCGAGGCGCCGGGCCGGACCGCGGCCTTCCGCCCGGCGACCACCCGCACCAGGCCGCTCAGGGCACGTTCGGCGTCCGAGCCGTACGGGGTGTCGGTGGCCAGGTAGGTCCAGGTGCTCGACGGCCGGGGCACCACCGCGTCCGCTTCGAGCGGGCCGTCCGGGTCCAGGGCGGCGAACGCCTCGTCGGTGTCCCGGTCGACGTCGGTGGTCAGGGTGGTGAGCGCGGCCATCGCGTCGCGGTGGAACTCGTCGAGCGGGGACAGGGCCGTCATCCCGCGGGCGAGCCCGCGCAGGTGGATCCCCTCGCGCAGCTCGGCGACGACGGTCAGGTGCTCGCTCCAGCGCCGGTCCAGGTGGTGCAGCCGGATCCGCCGCGCGGCCAGCTCGACGGCGCCGGCGCCGTGCGCGGCGACCAGCGCGGCGTGCTGCTCCGGGTGACGCCCGGCGAGGTCGTCGGAGGTGAGCGCGGTCGTCAGGACCTGCTCGCGGTGTTCCAGGAGCCGGTCGCGCTGCTGGTCGAGCAGGTGGTGGTAGTTCCACGTCGTGCGGTGCACCGCCAGCTCGTCGGCCTGCGCGACGCGCTGGGCCCGGTCGACGACGGCGCCGGCCCGTGGATCGTCGGCCGCAACCGGGATCCCGTCGCCGAACCGGGTCACGACGTCGTCGTCGAGGCTGACGAAGAACTCGGTGCTGCCCGGGTCGCCCTGACGTCCGGCGCGTCCGCGCAGCTGGTCGTCGAGCCGGCTGCTGGTGTGCCGCCCGTAGCCCAGGACGTACAGGCCACCGCCGGCGACGACCTGCTCGTGCGCCGGCCCGGTGCCGTCCACGCTGCCGAGCCGGATGTCGGTGCCGCGCCCGGCCATCTGGGTGGACACGGTGACCCGTCCCGGCTCACCCGCGCGGGCGACGACGGCCGCCTCGTCGCCGTCGTTGCGCGCGTTGAGCACGGCGGCGTCCACGCCGTGCTCGCGCAGTGCCGCGGCCAGGCCCTCGGACGCGGCGACGTCCGGGGTGCCGACCAGCACCGGACGCCCGCCCGCGTGCACGTCGAGGATCCGGGTGACGACGGCGTCGCGCCGCGCCGGGCCGGTGTCGAAGAAGCGGTCCGGCAGGTCCGCGCGCACGCACGGCCGGTGCGGCGCCACCACGGCGACCTCGAGTGCGTGGAACTCGCGCAGTTCCTCGCCGACGGCGACCGCGGTGCCGGTCATCCCGGCCACCCGGTCATAGCGCTCGACGAGCCCGCCGACCGTGGTCTGGTCGAGCACGGCGCCGGTGGCGCTCGCGGCCAGCCCCTCCTTGGCCTCGACCGCGGCCTGGATCCCGTCCGGCCAGCGCTGGCGCATCGCGACCCGCCCGCGGGTGGGGTCGACCAGCTCGACGGCCCGGTCCCGCACGATGTAGTCGACGTCGCGTTGCAGCAGGAACTCCGCGTGCAGCGCGACGTGCACGGCGGCCAGTGTCGGGGCGTGCTGCTCGGTGTAGAGGTCGATCCCGCCGAGCGCGGCCTCGACCCGGTTCACGCCCCGGTCGGTGAGCTCGACGTTGCGCTGCTCGGCGTCGGTGAGCACGTCGCGTCCCGGGCGCAGGGTCGCGGCCAGGTCGGTGAGCGCCCGGTCGAACGCCTCCCCGGTGGCACTGCCGGCCAGCACCAGCGGGACCCGCGCCTGGTCGATCAGCACCGAGTCGACCTCGTCGATGATCGCCACGTCCGGGCGCGGGAGCACCCGGTCGGCGAGGTCGCGGACCAGCCGGTCGCGCAGCACGTCGAACCCGATCTCGGTCGCGGAGCCGAACACGACCGACGTCGCGTAGGCGCGCCGTCGTCGCTCGGGGGAGTGCGACTGCTCGATCCAGTCGCCGGTCACGCCCCACAGGTCGGTCAGCGGCGAGGTCCAGGTGCGGTCGCGCCGGGCCAGGTAGTCGTTCACCGACATTACGTGCACGCCGCGGTCCTGTAGCGCGAACCCGGCCGCCGCGACCGCCCCGCACAGCGTCTTGCCCTCGCCGGTCGCCATCTGCACGACCAGCCCGTCGAGCAGGCCGAGCACGCCGAAGAGCTGCTCGTCGAACAGCCGGACCCCGCAGGTGCGCCGCACCGACTCCCGGGCCGCGGCGCAGAACTCGGTGCGCGCGTCGAGTCTTGGGCGCGCGTCGAATTCTGGGCGCGGGCCGCCGCGACGTCCGGCCATCGCCGGCGCGGCTCGCCGGGCCGCGTCCGCGAGCTGCGTGTCGGTGAGCGCGCGGAAGCTCTCCTCGGCCTCGCCCGCCGCGCGCACGGCACGACGGTGGTGGCCCAGATCCGCGGTACCCGGACGCTGCAGGACACGCCGGACACGATCACGGATCACCGGACGAGCCTACGGCGGTCGTGCCCGCGAACCCGGTCAGGTGGGCGGTGCGGCGGCCTGCGCCGACGCGTGGCGTGGCGTGACGGCGGTTGCGCAACGGGTGAGCGTGACATCAGGGCTGGTGCGAGCCCGATCCGGCGCGCTGATGTCACATTCACCCGCGACGACCCACCGACCGCCCGCCCGGGGTGACCACGGTCATCCTCATTCACATTGCGGACTTATATAATAGGCTGATGTAATTCGCCGGTGAGCAACATGATCGCCCCCGCTGCCCGCGCGGGTGGTGCCCCCGCCACGCAGGACACCGGCGACGTGATGGCGTTCGCGGTGGCGGTCGACCGGCTGAACCACTCGCTGCGTCGCGCGATGCCGCCGCTGCGCTGGGGATCGTCGGGTTTCACGACGATGGACGCGCTGGCCCGCCACGGGCCCAGCCGGATCACCGAGCTCGCCGAGCAGCAGCACGTGACGCAGCCGGGGATGACCGGGCTGATCGGGCGCCTGGCCACGGCGGGACTGGTCGAGCGCAGCCGCGACCCGAGCGACGGCCGGGCGACGCTGGTCGCGATCACCGACGCGGGCCGGGACTACCTGGCCTCGGTGCACGACGAACGGGCCCGCCTGCTGGCGCGACGCGTGCGTGAGCTCACCGACGACGACCGGGCCGCGCTGTTCGGCGCGACCCCGGTCCTGGAAGCACTGTTCACGACCAACGACGAGGGCACGACGAACGACGAGGGGCACGACGAATGAGTAGCAGTCACGCACACGGGCCGGCACCGAGCCCGTTCAAGCAGCCCAAGGCCGTGTGGGCGGTCGCGTTCGCCTGCGTGATCTCGTTCATGGGGATCGGTCTGGTGGACCCGATCCTGCCGTCGCTGTCCGGGCAGCTCGGCGCCAGCCACGCCGAGGTCGAGCTGCTGTTCACCAGCTACCTGGTGGTCACCGCCGTCGCGATGCTGGTGACCGGCTGGGTCTCCAGCCGGATCGGCGCCAAGAAGACGCTGATCGCCGGCCTGGCGCTGATCGTGGTGTTCGCGGCGCTGGCCGGGGCGGCGTCCGGGATCTGGGGGATCGTCGCGTTCCGCGCCGGCTGGGGCCTGGGCAACGCACTGTTCATCGCGACCTCGCTGGCGGTGATCGTCGGCTCGGCCAGCGGCGGGTTCGCCGGGGCGATCGTGCTCTACGAGACCGCGCTCGGGCTGGGCATCGCGACCGGCCCGCTGCTCGGCGGGCTGCTGGGCAACGTGAGCTGGCGCGGTCCGTTCTTCGGGGTGTCGGTGCTGATGCTGATCGCGCTCGTCGCGACCGTGGTGCTGCTGCCGAACACGCCGAAACCCGAACACGGGGCGAAGCTCTCGGAACCGCTGACCGCCCTGCGCCACCGCGCGCTGGCCACCACCAGCGTCGTGGGCCTGCTCTACAACTGGGGCTTCTTCACCCTGCTCGGCTACGCGCCGTTCCTGATGGGCGGGCTGAACCCGATCGCGCTCGGCGGGGTGTTCTTCGGCTGGGGCATCCTGGTCGCGATCTTCGCCGTGTTCGGCGCACCGTGGCTCAAGGACCGGTTCGGGACGCCGGCGACGCTCTACGGCGCGCTCGGCGGGATCGCGCTGCTGCTGGCCGTGATCGGGATCTTCGACGAGAACCCGACCGTCGTGATCGTCGCGGTGATCCTGTCCGGGATCGTCGTCGGGCTGAACAACACGCTGGTCACCACGGCGGTCATGAGCATCGCACCGGTGCCGCGCCCGACCGCGTCGGCGACCTACGGGTTCGTCCGGTTCATCGGCGGCGGGCTCGCCCCGTTCGCGGCCGGGCTGCTGGCCGCGGCGTTCGGCGCGACCGTCCCGTTCGTCATCGCGGCCGTGGTGGTCGTGATCGGGATCGCGCTGCTGACCACGATCCACACGCCGCTGACCGAGGCCGACGCCGAGGCCGAGCAGCCCGGTCCGTCGCACGAGCGGGCCGACGCCGAGGAGGCCGTCGGGGAGATCCCGGGCCTGCCGGGCGAGGCAGTCATGGCCGAGGACGCGCTCCGGCACGACCGGCGCCCGTCGTGAACCGCCGTTGCGGAGTGGA
>JAKDNL010000010.1 GCA_030451825.1 Pseudonocardia sp.
CCGGTGCCCTCGAGCACGGATCGATCAGGTAACGAGTGGGACATCTTTGTCTACCGGCGGGTCCGGACAGTGAGCTGAATTTAGGATTTAGTGTTCTCTATCTCAAGATCGCGGAGATGGATGTGGCACAGCTGGCGCCGCTGATTTCAGATTGAGGCTACTCTTACTGCGCTCTCATAGACACACCTGGTCCGCAGCAGCTCGACGAGGACCTCGGTGTGCGGGAGACGCCGATGGGCCGGCCGGCCCCGGTCAGCGACGTGCGGCGTCCCTGATCGTGTCGAGCATCCTGTGCCGCGCCACCGCGTCGTCGAACGTCGGTGCCTCGGTGGTGCCTGTGCGCAGGTCCCGGGCGATCACCGCGTAGGCCTGCGCGACCGTGTACCCGGGACTCTGCGCATCCAGCGCGACGTCGACGAGACGATCCGGGACCGCTCGGGGAGCCAGGGGCGAGCCGGCGCCCTCGGCGAGGAGCACCTCCACCCGTCCGTACTGCAGGTGCCCGGTCTCGCCGCGGACCACGATGTCCCCATCGGTGCCGTTGATCTCCCACAGGAAGTTGGTGCTGGCGCTCCTGCCGCCCCGGTAGTGCACGGCGGCGACCGCCCCGGACTCCAGCACCCCGGTGACCGCGATCTGGTCCGCCGCGGTCATGGGGACGTGCTCGCCGGTCCGCGCGTGCACAGCGGTGCTGCGTCGGGTCGCGGTCGTGGCCGTGACGTCGACGAACTCGCCCAGGCTGGTGCACACGGCGTCGATGGTGTGGCCGAAGGGGATCGTCATCAACGTCGCCCCGTTGGCCTCGTCGAGGAGGTAGACACCGGCGTCGTCGGTGGTCGGGCCCCAGCGGTCGCCGCTGCCGAGCACGCTGGTGCTGACGACGTCGCCGATGGCGCCGCTGCGGACGAGCTCGCGCACCATGCGTATCGGTGGTGCCGCACGTGCTTGCAGGCCGACGAAGGCCGGGACGTTCTTCGCGCAGGCGAGCGCGGCCAGTCGTTCGGCCTCGGCGGTGCCGTTGCCGAGTGGCCACTCACAGAGGACGGCTTTCCCGGCCTCCAGTGCGGCGCCGGCGAGCGCCTCGTGGTGGGGCACCTTGACGGTGATCACGACGAGATCGACGTCCGGGCGCCGGACCAGCTCCTCGACGTCCGCGCAGCCGGTGGGCACCCCGTGGGCGGTCGCGCCGGCGGCACCCGAGGCCGGGGTGCTGCCGCACGAGGCACGGAGTTCGAAAGCCTCCGGTTGGGCCCGCAGGGCGGGGAGGTGGGCCGTGGCAGCCCATCCGCGGGACGCGCTGAGTCCGACGATCCCGACCCCGATCGGCTCTGTCATGCCGTTGTCCTCCCGATTGTCACCAATGGCTCGTCGGCCCGGTCCTGAGTTGCCGACGCGACCCCGGACCAGCCGGAGGGTAGCTCTGTGATCTCGGCGTTGTTCCACGCCCAGGGCGATCCGCGCCGCGCCACGTCTCGATGATGAACACCGGCGCCCCGGTGGAGATCAGCTGCCGGCCGAGAGCCCGGGTCTTACTGCCAGAGCCGTTCCGAGGCGATCCGCGCCCCCTCGGCGAGCGCGTCGAACTTGGCCCACATGACGCGGGGCTCCACCTCGGGCCGGTAGGTCGCCTGCGAGGAGAAGCCGCAATCGGCGCCGGCGACGACGTTGTCCCGGCCGACGAGCCGCGCATAGCGTTCGAGTCGCTCGGCGATCAGCTCCGGGTGCTCGACGATGTTGCTGGCGTGCGTGATCATTCCCGGCATGAGGACTTTGCCTTCGGGCAGTGTCACGTCTTCCCACAGGTGGTATTCGTGCTCGTGCCGCGAGTTCGCGGCTTCGAATGAGTAGACGCGGGCGTTGACCTTCAGGACGAGGTCGACGGTGTCGGCGAACGGGACGTCGAACACTCGCGGTCCCTCGTTGATCGAGTAGCAGGTGTGGAAACGAACCTTCGACGTGTCGATGCCGCGCAGGCCGTGGTTGATCGCCTCGACGTACATCTCGCCGCGGCGGCGACGATCGGCGTCCGCCATGTCGGTGAACGAGAAGATCTCGGTGAGGAACGGGTCGTCGATCTGCAGCTGGAAGCCGGCGTCGACGATCGCGCGGTATTCGGTACTCATGGCCTCGGCGACGGCGAAGAAGTACTCCTCCTCCGTCCGGTAGTACTCGTTCACGCCGACCCCGCTGGGCGCGATCGAGGGCATGAACGCCGACGACCGGTCGTCACCAACGGCGGCAGCAAGGTTGTCGAGGTCCCGGCGCAGCGCCTCCTCGCCCTGGTAGGTCAGCGGGCCGGTGCACACGAGCGGCTCCAGCGGGGCGACCGTTCCGCCGATCATCGCCTCGGCGAAGTAGCGCTCGTAGTACTCGGGGAACGCCTTCTCCTCGGCCTCGAACGTGAACGGGAACCCTGCGCCGGGCCGGACCTCCAGCCCGCCGAGCCGTTCCCGTACGTAGGCGAAGAATCCGGGCTTGCTCATCTCTCCGTCGGCGACCACATCGATCCCGTGCTCACGCTGCTGGGCCACGATGTCCGTGACCGCCCGGCGGACCCTGTCGTTCAGGACGGCGGCGTCCGGCTCGCGGCCCTCGGCCCGGTCGCGGTAGAGATCCAGCAGATCGACCGGGCGCGGGAGGCTGCCCACGTGGCTGGTCAGGATACGCGGAGCGTTGCTGCTCATAGTTCTCCTTCCCGCCGGCCCGGACCCCGTGCACGAGCTGACACGTATGCGGTCGGCGGTGTCGTGTCCCTGTCCCGGCCGCTGAAGGACCGCTCCAAGGACGTCGCCGTGCTCGACGCGACCATCAGGCTGCTGGCCGTCGAGGGGCTGGCCCGGATGTCGATGGACCGGGTCGCCGCCGAGGCCGGGGTCTCGAAGGTCACCGTCTACACCCGCTGGCGCAGCAAGGCCGAGCTCATCGGGGCCGCGTTGACCCACCTGCAGATCGACCACGTCCCGACGCCGTCGGGGGTGCTGCGCGACGACCTGGTCGCCCATCTCGATGCGATGCGACGCCAGTATGATGAGGTCGGCGGCATGGCGATCGTGGGCAACTGCCTGGCCGACGAGCCGGTGTCGGGGGAGTTGCTGGCCACGATCCGGCGCAGCACCCTGCTACCGCGACGGGAGAACCTGGCCGTGGTGATCCGCTCCGGCGTCGAGCGCGGCGAGTTCGTGGCGGGGGCCGATGTCCAGCGCCTGGTGAGTGCCCTGCTCGGCAGTCTCTACGCCGATCACCTGGCCGGTCGCCCCGTCGGCCCGGACTGGGCCGCCGGCGTCGTCGACGCGGTGTTGCCCGCCTTTCTCGCGCGGTAGTGGGCTGGGACCACGGTCGCCTCGGCAGCCGCAACCTACCCCGGGCGACGGTGAGTGTTCCTCACGCCAGAACTGTCTTTCCTCACGGCAAAACACCGGAGACCATGAGACGCAGCGCCCTGGCGCTCCGTGGCCACCAGGCGTGGGCAACGAGGCCAGGGACCTTCCCTACCCGGAGGAGCCGGATCCCGTGCAGTTCTATCTCGACGGCTACAAGAGCGGGAACCCGTTCGTCGAAGCCACCCACCCCTCTGCCCGGCAGCGTCCCGGGCAGCTGCCCGACGTCGTGGACGTGCTGATCATCGGCTCCGGCCCGGCCGGTCTCGTCCTGGCCGCGCAGCTGGCCAACTTCCCCGACCTGCACACCGTGGTCGTCGACCGCAGGGACGGGCCGCTCGAGGTGGGGCAGGCGGACGGCGTCGCGTGCCGCACGGTGGAGATGTTCGAGGCCTTCGGCCTGGCGGACCAGCTGATCCACGAGGGATATCAGGTCAACGAGGTCACGTTCTGGCGCCCGGACCCGCAGGACGGCTCGTCGATCACGCGCACCGGGCGCATCGACGATGTCGAGGACGGCCTGTCCGAGATGCCGCACATGATCGTCAACCAGGCACGGATGCTGGACTATCTGCGCGATCACATGCGGCGCTCGGCCCGGCGCGCCGAGCCGTACCACGGGTTCCACGCGTCCGGAGTGGAGGTCACCGCCGACGGCGAGCACCCGGTGACGGTCACCCTGGAGCACACGGCAGGCGGCGAGCCGACCGGTGAGACGTCGACGATCCGGGCGAAGTACGTCGTCGGCTGCGACGGGTCGCGCAGCAGCACCCGGGAGGCGATCGGCCGCCGGCTGGTCGGCGACGCGACGAACCAGTCCTGGGGCGTCCTCGACGTCCTGGCCGTCACCGACTTCCCGGACATCCGCCTCAAGTCCGCCGTGCACTCCGAGCAGGGCAGCATCCTGATCATCCCGCGGGAGGGCGGGTACCTGGTCCGGCTCTACATCGAACTCGACAACGAGCGCGACGCCGAGATGCTGCGCGACCGCAGCGCCACCCCGGAGAGGCTCACCGAGGTGGCCAACCGGATCCTGCACCCCTACACGCTCGAGGTGAAGCACGTCGGGTGGTGGGCGGTCTACGAGATCGGCCAGCGCTACTGCGAAGGCTTCGACGACGTCCCCGACGCGGAGGCCGGGACCCGCCTGCCGCGGGTCTTCATCGCCGGGGACGCCTGCCACACGCACAGCGCGAAGGCCGGTCAGGGCATGAACGTGTCGATGGCCGACGCCTTCAACCTCGGGTGGAAGCTCGGAACCGTGCTGCGCGGGACCTCGCGGCCCGAACTGCTCGGCACCTACTCGCAGGAGCGGCAGAACGTCGCCCGCCGGCTCATCGAGTTCGATCGCGAGTTCGCGGCCAAGTTCAGCTCCAGCCCGGCCGACGGCGACGACGCGGACGTGGCCGAGTTCCAGAGCTACTTTCGCGCGCAGGGCCGGTTCACCGCCGGGGTCGCGGTCCGTTACGAGCCCTCGATCCTGACCGCGCCGCCGACCCATCAGCACCTGGCCGAGGGCTTCGGGCTCGGCATGCGGTTCCATTCCGCACCGGTCGTCCGGCTCGCCGATGCCAAGCCGATGCACCTCGGCCACGCCGCCCGCGCGGACGGGGCCTGGCGCCTCTACGCCTTCGCCGACCCGGCCCACCCGGGGGCCGGTCCCGGTTCCCTTCTCGGACGGCTGTGCGAGTTCCTCGCCTCGGACAAGTCACCGCTCGCCCGGTTCACCCCACCCGGGGCCGAGCCCGATTCGGTGATCGACGTCCGAGCCGTGCTCCAGCAGCCGCACCGCGACGTCGCCGTCGACGAGCTCCCGCCGGTCCTGCTGCCGCGCAAGGGACCGTTCGGCCTCGTCGACTACGAGAAGGTGTTCTGCTCCGACCACGCGGCCGGCGACATCTTCGACACGCGCGGGGTGGACCGGGAACGGGGCGCCATGATCGTCGTCCGCCCGGATCAGTACGTCGCGACCGTGCTGCCGCTCGATGCCTACGACGAGCTCGACGCCTTCCTCGGCGAGGTGTTGGTCGAGGTCGGATAGCACTCCGGTCGTAGATCGTGATGGCCGCCGGTGCGCGATGCCGAGAACCGCTACCCGCCCGCGCCTTCGAGCTGCGTGATGAGCGAGAGCACCACCGCGGGGCCGTCGTCGGCACGGACCTGGCGGGCGAGTTCGATGGCACGGCTGCGATAGGCCGGCCGGTCCAGGCAGGACCGCAGTGCGTCGGTCAGGGTGTCGGCGGTCAGCTCGTGCAGCGGCAGTGGGTGTGGCGCAACGCCGAGGTGGTGCAACCTGTCGGCCCAGAAGGGCTGGTCGAGCAGGACGGGCACGCGGACCGCTGGTACTCCTGCGCGCAGCCCGGCCCCGGTGGTGCCGGCCCCGGCGTGGTGGACCACGGCTGCCGTCCGGGGGAACAGCCAGTCGTGTGGCAGGTCGTCGACAACCAGGATGTCGTCGTCGGCGGGTCCGAGTTCGGCCCAGCCGGATTGGATAGCGGACGGGCTAAGGGCGTCCGGCACATGAGATACCCCGCGAGCCGGGCCGGCGGATGCGGCACCCGCCCCTCGACACGGTGACCACCGCATGGGCAGCGAATGCGACCTCACCCGTCGTTCGCACTCCGCAGGCGTGGATCGACCCGGGGACATCATGCCCCTCACCATGGTCAACGGGGCACCAGGGCTGTCGAACGGGGCGCTGAGAGCCGTGGTACCCCGTTGACCATGGAAAGCGCCGGTGGCGGGATCGTAAGGGTGAGACGGCGCTGCCCCGGGCGAGCCGTTCGTAGCGCCCGTCGCTTCGGAGCCTGCTCGTGATCTCTCCCAGCAAGACGGGGACTCCTCGCGAGAAGTTGCACGGCCCCGTCCGCAGGGAGACGATTCGGGCGGCGACCGTGAGGAGTAGTGAGCATGTGAGCGTCGCGTCGTCCGTGCCGGCCGGGCTGGGCCAGGTGCGTTCCTGGCAGGAGGACTTCTACCGCTACCTGCATCGGCATCCGGAGTTGTCGCACCAGGAGCACCGGACCGCCGCGAAGGTGGCCGCCCAGCTCGACGAGCTCGGCTACCGGGTGCACCGCGACGTCGGGGGCACCGGGCTGGTCGGTGTGCTGCAGCGCGGGGACGGTCCGACGGTGTTGCTGCGGGCGGACATGGACGTGCTGCCGGTGCGCGAGGCAACCGGCCTGGCCTACGCGAGCGCGGAGACGGCCACCGATACCGACGGCGACGAGGTGCCGGTGGCGCACGCCTGCGGGCAAGACATGCACGTGACCTGCCTGCTCGGCGCCGCACAGCTGCTCGCCGGGGCGACCGAGGGCTGGAGCGGCACCGTGGTGGCGTTGTTCCAGCCTGCGGAAGAGACCGGCGACGGCGCGCGGACGATGGTCGACGACGATCTCGCACGGCTCATCCCGAAGCCGGACGTGGCGCTGGCACAGCACGTCCTGCCGGGCCCGGCCGGGCAGGTCGGTACCCGCGCCGGGCCCACCCTGTCGGCGGCGGACAGCATGCGGGTCACGGTGTACGGGCGCGGCGGACACGGCAATCCGGATACCAGCTCGACACCGATCACTACTTCGGCGCGCCTCTGGCCGAGGCCGTCGTGGAGGGTCGGGTGCCCGTTGCGCGGCTCGACGACATGGCCACCCGCGTCGTCGCGGCGCTGCGCTCGGTGGGCGGGCTCGGCGAGCGGCGTCGGCCCCGGCCGTTCCCCGCCGAGGAGCACGCCGCCGTCTCCGCCCTCGTCGCGGAGGCCTCGGTGGTGCTCCTGCGCAACGAGCGCGATGCGCTGCCTCTGGTGCCGTCCACGCGGCGGATCGTGGTGATCGGCGGCCGCGCCGACACGGGTGTCCTGTCCGGCGGCGGCAGCTCGACGGTGACGCCTCCGGGTGCGGTCAGCGAGGAAGGCATCGCCATCGCGCAGATGGCACTGCCGAAGGTGCACCATCCGCCTGCCCCGCTCGACGAGCTGCGCCGGCGTCTGCCGAACACCGACGTGGTGTTCGCCGACGGCACTCCGGACGACGTCGCGGCGGCGCTCGGGCCCGACGACGTCGCCGTCGTCGTCGCCCAGCGATGGGCCACAGAGGGCCGGGACGCGGCGGACCTGCACCTCGACGGCGACCAGGACGACCGGATCGCCGCAGTGGCGGCGTCGGTGGCCGGCGCGGCCGGGCGCACCGTCGTGGTCCTCGAAACGCCGGGCGCGGTGCTCATGCCCTGGCTCGACCAGGTCGATGCCGTCGTTGCCGCCTGGTACGGAGGTGCCGGGGGAGCGGCCGCGATCGCGGCGGTGCTCACCGGCGAGATCAACCCGTCCGGCCGGCTGCCGGTGACCTTCCCCCGCGACGAGACCCAGCTGTCACGCCGCGAGATGACCGACCCGGACACCACGACGTCCAACCCCGGCGAGCCCCGCCGCGGCGTGTTCCCGCTGGTCGGCTACGACGTCGAGGGCGCCGACGTCGGCTACCGCTGGCACGCCCGCGAAGGTCACCGGCCGCTGTTCTGGTTCGGCGCCGGGCTGTCCTACACCCGCTTCACCCACCGCGACGTTGCGATCGGCGTGGACGAGGCCGGTGACCCGATGGTGACCTTTACCGTGCACAACGAAGGCGACCGGGCGGGTGTCGACGTCCCGCAGGTCTACCTCGCGCCGCCCGGCGGGACGTTCCGGCTGGTCGGCTGGGCCCGCGTCGCACTCGATCCGGGGGCGGCGCGCCGGGTACGGATCGTGGCCGACGAGAGCCGGCTGCATGCCCGCTACCACGTCGACGACCCCGGCTGGAGCATCGCCGGCGACGAGCACCCGATCCGCCTGGCACACAGCGCCGACCCCGCCGACGTCGTCGCCGAGGCCATCGTCGTGCTGGAGGGCCGACGACTGCGCCCGTGACCGGTCGCGCAGGATGGCGTTCATCAGGTGCCCTGGCCGCTCGCCGTCCCGCCGCCACGACGCCCGAGCCGGACGTCGACGAGACCGACGACCAACGCGAGGGCGACGAACACGAGCGTCACGATCAGGCTGATACCGACCGCGGTGCTGTAGTCGCCCCCGGAGCCGGCGAGCTGGCCGAAGAAGACGGCCCCGGCCGCCGAGATGCCGATCGCGGTCCCGATCCGCTGCCCGGTCTGGAACACCCCGGCAGCGGTACCACCCTCGGCGGGCGGGATCTCGCTGAGGGTGAGGGTCTGGTTCGGCGCGATGACCAGCCCGCTGCCGACGCCGGCGACCAACAGGGGCGCGGCGGTGAACCAGCCGACGTGCGCGGGGTCGAGGAGCAGCACGACGACGGTGGCCGTGAGCCCGACGATCACCAGCACCAGGCCCCAGACGACCAGCGGCCGGCCGAACCGCGGCACCAGTCGCCCGCCCACGGCCGAGGCCGCCCCCGAACCGACCGCGAACGGCGTCCCCACCAGCCCGGTGGCCAGCGCCGAGTACCCCTTGCCCTGCTGGAAGTAGATCGACAGAACGAAGAAGATGGAGGTGAACCCGGCGAAGTACAGCACGATGAGCGCCGAGCCGAAGGCGTAGCTGCGGATGCGCAGCATCGCGAAGTCCACCAGCGGCTGGCCGTGCGTCCGTATGGCCCGCCGCTCCCAGGCCACGAAACCCGCGAGGAACAGTGCGCACACCCCGAACAGCCACCAGGGCACCGACGCGGGCCCCTGCTCGGCGAACACCAGCGGCAGCATCAGCGTCACTACCGCCCCACCGAGCAGCACCGAACCGACGACGTCGAGGGGCTGACGCCGACCGGAGGTCTCGTCGCGGGGCAGCAGCCGCAAGCCGAGTACCAGCGCGACCAGACCGATCGGCACGTTGATCCAGAAGATGTAGCGCCAGCTCCCGGTCGAGCCGGCTTCCAGCAGCAGCCCGCCGAGCAGCGGACCGATCGCGGTGGAGACGCCGACGGTGGCGCCGAACATCCCGAAGGCCCGGCCGCGCTCCGAGCCGCTGAAGAGCTGCTGGATGAGCCCGGTGACCTGCGGACTGAGCATGCCGGCCGCTGCGCCCTGCAACAGACGGATGATCACCAGGGCGAGCGCGGTCGGAGCCAGGCCGGCAGTGGCGCTGGTGAGTGTGAACAGCGCCAGCGCGATCAGGAGCATCCTCTTGCGGCCGTAGTCGTCGCCGAGGCGACCCGACGAGACCAGCACCACCCCGAAGGTCAACGCATACCCTGAGACGACCCAGGACAACTCGGTCGACGACGCGCCCAGCTCGCGCTGCAGCGACGGTAGGGCGACGTTGACGATGCTGACGTCGAGCAGGGTCATGAACCCCGCGATCAGACACACCGCCAGGGCGCGCCACCGACCGGGGACGGATTGTTGCCGGTCGCCCACCCGAACGCCTTCCCCGATCTGAGGCCTGCCGAAGCTGTTAGCCGTCAGGCACAGGCCGCGGCGGCCGGGACGTCCACCGGGTGCATCGGCCCGTGCTCGCCGTGGAACACCGTGAAGTGGACGCTGGTCGGGCGGTGGAACCAGCCGGTCCGGTCGTCCGACCACCGGTAGACCAGCGGTGCGCAGCCGTAGCCGAACACCGCACGCGCCCAGCCCTCGGCCTCGCCCTTCGGCAGTGGTTCGGTCCCGGTGACGCTCAGCTCCCAGATGCCGACCCCGGCGGCGGGCGCGGCGTCGTCCGGGGCGGTCGCGGCGACGAGCGTCAGCTCGCACCGGTCCTGGACGGCCCGGACCCGGATCTCGCTGGCCCGGCGTTCGGGCACCGGGTGCGGGTAGGGCTGGACCAGCAGCGCGGCGCGCAGCACGGTGAGCGGATCGACGTGCTCGGCCTGGATCCGCTGGGCGAGCTCGACCGGACGTTTGCGAACCAGGTCGGCGTTGACCAGGCCGCTACCCATCGTCATCCCGAGGCCCCCGCTTCCCTGGTTGGACCGGATTCAGGGTAGATCAGCGGCGGGCGACGGGCGAGAGCGGGATCACACCTCTGGGCCGTCGCCGGGTCCGGCACCGGGCCGGTCAGGCCGTCGAGAGCTCCGGGACGTGCAGGGCGCCGGCGAGGTAGCGGCGAAGCAGCTGCGGGTCCGCGGTGTCGGCCAGCAGCCCGAGATAGCCGTCCGGTCGGATCAGCGCGAGGCCCGCCGGGCCCGGCCCGTACGCCCGGCCGACGACGTCGTCCGGATCGAGCACGCAGTCACCGGCACCGGGTGCGGCGTCGCGCACGACCCGGACGACGGCGCCCAGGTCCCCGAGCGTCCGGCGCAGGTCGTCGACGGTGCCGGCGTCCGCGCTGCGGGTCAGCAGCAGGAACCCCGGTCCGGCCAGCAGCTCCTCGATCGCGACCGGCGTCCCGTCGCGCCGGCGCAGCCCTGCCGGGTCCGGCGCGTGCTCGCCGGCCCGGGCTGCCCCGGCGTGGTGCCGGCCGTGGCGCACCGACAGCGGGCTGTCCCGGTACTGCACGGTCAGCTCGGCCATCCGGCCGGCCGCCGCGTTGCCGGCCCGGGGTATGTGGCCCAGGACGAACTGGGCGGCGTCGCGGATCGCCGCCGGCGGGCCGGTGGCGGTGCCGATGTCGGTCAGTGTCGTGGTCGCGCGGACCACGGCGGCGCCGACCGGGTGGCGTTCGTCGTGGTAGGTGTCGAGCAGGTCCGGGGCCGCCCGGCGCCGGGCGACGAGGGCGAGTTTCCAGGCCAGGTTCGCCGCGTCCTGGACGCCGGTGTTCATGCCCTGGGCCCCGGCGGGGCTGTGGATGTGGGCGGCGTCGCCGGCCAGCAGGACCCGGCCGTGTCGGTAACGGGGGACCTGGGCGTGGTGGACCTCGAAGTAGGTCAGCCAGCGCGGCCGGCGCACGGCGACGCGGCCGCCCATCCGGGTGTCGGCGAGGGCCTGGATCTGCTCGAGTGTCGGGGCGTCGGTGTCCGGCGCCCCGACGAGGAACATGACCCGCGCCCGGGGCCCGGCCAGCGGGAACAGCATGCCCATGCCATCGGGGTGGGCGAACATGCGGATGGCGTCGGGGGCGAACGGGGTGTCGACGTCGCCGTCGGCCTGGGCTAAGTGCTGGCCGTGTAAACCGCCGTCCAGGGGGGGGCCGAGCAGGCGGCGGGGGCTGCTGTGGCCGCCGTCGGCACCCACCACCCAACCCGCCCGGGCGGGCTCGTCGCGATCGCCGGAGCGCAGGGTGACCTCGACCCCGTCGGCGTCCTGGGTCAGGGCCGTCAACGTCACGCCGCGCTGCACGACGACGCCGAGTTCGGCGGCCCGCTCGGCCAGCACGGCTTCGGTGTCGGGCTGGGCGACGTCGAGGATGTAGGGATGCCGGGTGGAGACCCCGGCGAGGTCGAGGCGGGTCCGGCTGCGGCCGGTGCGTCCGTCGACCACCTCGAGCGCGGCGATCCGCCGGCCGCGGGCCTCCAGGCGGGGCAGCACGCCCAGCGCGGCGAACATCTCCAGGCTGCGGGCGTGCACCCCGACCGCACGTGACTCGGTGGTCGGCTGATCGAGGGCCTCGACCACCCGCACGGGCACGCCGAGCCCGGCCAGCCCGCAGGCCGCCGTCAGGCCCACCGGCCCGGCCCCGACCACCAGAACGTCGTCCGTGGTGTCCATGCGTCCTGCCCTTCGCCGGTGACCGTGCCGGGGGGACTCGCGGTGATCACGCGCTGCGTAACGGGCGTCCGCGCCGGCGGAGGATCACGACCGGACGCGGGCCGCCGCCGCCATCCAGGACGCCACCTGGGTGCGCGAACCGAAGTCGAGCTTGCGCAGGATCCGCTCGACGTGGCCGTCCACCGTCCGGACCGAGATGGTCAGCTCGGCGGCGATGTCCCGGTTGCTCATGCCGTCGGCGATCAGCGCCGCGATCTGACGCTCCCGGTCGGTCAGCGGCGAGGAGGCCCGCGGGGAGCGGGATCCCGGCTGCGGCAGCGGCCGGGCGGTCTCGTCGTCCCCGGCGCCGTCGACGCCGATCTCGATCCCCAGCCGCACCGCCTCCTGCACGCTGACCTGGCCGTACTCGGCCCTGATGGCGGCCGCGCAGGATGTCCCGAGCTGGTCGTCGATCAGCGACGAATGGCGGTTCCCCTCCGTGGTGGCGTGCGGGCCGAAGGCATGCAGCGACGTGCCGAGGCGACGCCAGACCGAGGCCGCCATCCCGGAGAGGGCGGCGGCGTCGGCGGCCCGCCCGGACGCGGAGACGACCCAGGAACACACCTCGATGCGCAGCGCGGTGCAGACACCGTCGCGGAAGTCCTGCTCGATCCGCATCGTCTCGGCGATCGCGGCCCGGGCCCGGGGCAGGTCGCCGAGGTGGAGGTGGCTGATCGCGGCGACCCAGAGCGCGTACCCGCGGCTCCACAGCTCCCCGTCGGCCGATGCGCGCTCCACGACCCCGGCCGACGTCGCCAGTGCCTCCTGCGGGCGATCCGCGCCAGCGCGCGGTATGACCCTGCATCGCCCTGTCCTGCAGGGAGTCCGCGATCTGGGCGGCCTCGTCGAGGTAGACGCGGGCGACGGGCCGGTCACCCTGGATCAGCGCCACCCACGCCACGGCCCACAGCGCCTCGCCGCGCTCCTGGCTGCCGGGGTCGAGACGGTCCAGCAACCGCTCGATCCAGCGACGGCCGTAGGTGAGGAACCCGCCGGCGATCCAGTGATAGCGCAGCAGCGACGCCAGCCGCGCGCCCGCCTCAACGGCTGGACCGTCCCCGACCTGATCAACCCCGGCGACAACCAGGTCGTCGGCCTGTCCAACGGCAACCGCCGGCACTGAGAGCGACCGGCACACGAGACACCGCGCCCTCACCATGGTCAACGGGACACCAGGGCTGTCGAACGGAGATCTGAAAGCACTGGTGTCCCGTTGACCATGGAAAGCGCCGCTGGCGGGGTCGTAGGGGTATGGATGGCGGCCCTACCGGCGGGCGTCGGCCCACAGGGCTGACCCTCACTCGTGTGGCGTGCTCGTCCGGGCCACGTCGGTGCCGTCCCCGCCGGCGCCGTGGTCGCGGTCGTGGGTGGCGTGCGCCCGGCGGAGCAGATCCATGAGCTTGTCCTCCTCGCGGATGCGGGCGCGGTACTTCTCCGGCAGCTTGCGGATGTCGGCCTCTTCGGCGAGCAGCTTGCGGAACAGGTTCTCCCGGTGTTCGCGCTCCTTCTCGACGTCGAGGTACTCCGCGGCATGGCGCCGTGCGCCGGAGACCGCGTTCTGCGCACGGCCCTTCGGGCTGAGCAGCGACGCGACGACCGTGACGGCCAGCACCCCGATGATCACCGTCAGGGACAGGCCGGTACTGATCTCGACGACGTTGACGGGCTGGCCGTCGTTGATGAACGGGACGTTGTTCTCGTGCAGGGCGTGCAGGACCAGCTTGACGCCGATGAACGCGAGGATGGCGGCCAGGCCGTAGGTCAGGTAGACGAGCCGGTCGAGCAGCCCGTCGATCAGGAAGTAGAGCTGGCGCAGCCCCAGCAACGAGAACGCGGTGGCGGTGAACACCAGGTACACGTTCTGGGTCAACCCGAAGATGGCGGGGATGGAGTCCAGGGCGAACAGGACGTCGGTCCCCCCGATGGCCACCATGACCAGCAGCATCGGGGTCATCACCCGCTTGCCGTCCTCGACGGTGAACAGCTTGTCCCCGTCGTAGTGCTCCGAGGTGCGGAACATGCGGCGGGCCAGGCGGATCATGAGATTGTCGGCGGGGCGGCTCTCGGAGTCGCCAGGCTTGATCAGGTTGCCGGCGGTGATGACCAGGATCAGGCCGAACAGGTAGAACACCCAGGCGAACGCGTTGATCAACGCTGCGCCGAGGAAGATGAACCCGGTGCGCGCGAGCAGGGAGAACACGATCCCGAACAGCAGCACCTTCTGCTGATCGGCCCGGGGCACCCGGAAGCTGGACATGATGATGAGGAAGACGAACAGGTTGTCCACCGAGAGTGCCTTCTCGGTGACGTAGCCGGCGAAGTACTCCGTGCCCATCGTGACGCCGCCGAAGATCAGCAGGCCGACCCCGAACAGGAGCGCGATGCCGATGTAGGCCGCGGACCAGATCCCGGCCTCGCGCAACGTGGGGATGTGGGCCTTGCGGACGTGGAAGACGAAGTCGAAGACGAGCAGCCCGACGATGCCGACGACGGTCAGCCCCCAGACAGCAGCCGGCACACCCATCCGTGAATCTCCCCGTCGTGTCCGAGCTCGCCGGTGCCGGAGCCAGTCCCGCAGCCCACCAGTCCCGCGGGTCCGGTCGACGGCACACGGTGCCGACGGGGCCGACCATCTCGCAGCGGGGTGCTGCGCGCAACTCGGCCCGGCGTCACCGTCGTGCTCAGATCACCGCGGCCCTGCCCTGGTCAGCTCCCTGTTCGGCACCGGACTCGACGTGCGCGCCCGGCCTCGAGCTCTTTCGGGTGAGGATGGCGAAGGCGAGTACCGCGAGGACGATCGAGATGATCATGGCCAGGCCCATCGGGATGGCCGTGCTCTCTCCCCCGAGCCCCACCAACGGGGACACGAGGGCGGCGAGGGTGAACTGGAGGAAGCCCAGGAACGCCGAACCGGTGCCAGCATACGCCTCGGCCTCCTCCAGGGCCAGGGTCGTGGCGTTGGAGAAGATGAACCCCAGGGACCCCTGGAAGAGCGCGAACAGGACGAGTGTGGGCAGCGTGGGCACTCCGTTGAAGACGGCCACCAGCAGGCCTGCGGTCGCCAGCGCGGCGGCCGCGAGGCCGGCGAGGATCATGGCGCGGTAGCTGACCCGACCCGCCAGCGCGGCGGCCACGCTGCTGGTGATCACGATGACCAGCGCGTTGAGGCCGAAGACGATCGAGTAGACGCCGGCGGAGAGGCCCATCACGTTCTGGATGACGAACGGCGAGGCGGAGATGTAGGCGAACAACGCGGCGAACGCGAAACAGAACGTGAGCAGGTAGCCGACATAGTTGCGGTTGCTCAGGATCGCGCGGGCTCCCGTGATGGTCGCCCGGACGCCTCCCCGGGTGCGCGCGGAGACCGGGAGGGACTCCTTGGTGAACACCGCCGCACCGGCGAACATGATCAGGGTCAGGGCCGCCAGTACCCAGAACACCGCACGCCATCCGATGTTCGCGACGATGGCGCCGCCGGACAGGGGGGCGACCACCGGGGCGATCACGCTGATGATCATCATCACGCCCAGCAGCTTCGCCGCAGCGGCTCCGCGGGAGGTGTCCGAGATCATGGCCCGGGCCAGCACGACCCCGGCTGCCCCGCTCAGGCCCTGCGCGAACCGGGCCAGGGCGAGAAGCTCGACGTTGGGTGCGAGCGCGCACGCGACGCCGGCGACCAGGCAGGCGAGGGAGCCGATCAGCAGCGGTCGGCGTCGCCCGATGCTGTCCGAGAGCGACCCGATGAACAACTGCCCGAGCCCGAGGCCGATCAGGAAGGCGGTCAGCGTCAGCTGGATGCCGGTGGCGCTGGTGCCCAGGTCGGCGGCCATCTCCGGGAAGGCCGACAGGTACATGTCGGTGGCCAGCGGGGCGACGGCCGTGAGGTGGGCGAGGACCGCGATCAGGATCGCCGGGACGGGGTTCGCGGCGACGGGGCTTCGAGGGGTCTGCACGGAGGCGGCGGGGGAGTCAGGCATCAGGTTCTTCCTGTGGGGAGACGAGCTCTGCCTATAATAGTTATGAAGAGATACGTATGTAAAAGTACGGTGTGACGCGTCGCATGAACACAGACCGTGGTGGGCTGCCCGGCCGGCAGGACCCTGGGACCGGGCAGCACGAGTTGGCGACCGTGCTGCGTGATCTGGCGTGGACGATCCATCGACTGGTGCCCGGGGTGGCGGGCCTCGATCCGTTGCCCACGACCGAACTCGCGGTGATCAAGCAGGTGTTGGCGTCGCCGGGCATCACCGTTACCGAACTGGCCAGGCACCTGGGGTTGCAGCACAGCAACACCAGTGCGGCAGTGCGCGGGCTGGTCGGGCGCGGGCTCGTCGCCCGGGATCCCAGCCCGTCCGACCGCCGTGTGAGCAGGTTGGTCCCGACCGAGAAGTCGCTGGCTGCCCAGGAGTCGATCGACACCGTGTGGTCCGGGACCGTCCGGACCGCGATGTCCCGGCTCGACCGCGACCAGGTCGCGGCGGTCGAGGCCGCATCCGGTGCGCTGCAGGCCCTCGACGAGATCCTGCGCACCGACCTCCACGCGCCCCGGCCGCACCGGTGACGGCCCGGCCCACGCCGAGGAGTCAGGCGAAGTAGCGCAATGCCACGTACACCCAGGCCATCACCGTGCTCAGGATCGTGACCACGATGCCGTACCTGGTGAACTGCCAGAACGAGATGCGGTGTCCGGTGCGGGCGGCCATCCCGATCGCGACGACGTTCGCGCTGGCCGCCACCGCGGTGCCGTTCCCGCCGAAGTCCGCGCCCAGCGCGAACGCCCACCACAGCGCCTGGCCGGTGGCGGGGTCGGGCACCCCGGCGACCAGCTCCTCCACGATCGGCGCCATCGTGGCCGTGTAGGGGATGTTGTCGAAGAACGCGCCGAGCACCGCGGAGCCGAAGATCAGGGCGGTGGCGGCGGCGAAGTAGTCGTCGCCGACGACCTGCACCGTCCACGTGCCGATCGCGTCGATCACCCCGGTGTTGCCGAGTCCGGCGACCATGACGAACAGCCCGATGAAGAACACCAGGGTCGGCCACTCCACCTCGGCGAGGGTCTCCCCGACGTCGGTGCGCGCGACGAGCAGCATCACCCCGGCGCCGAGCAGAGCGACGATCGAGGGCTCCAGGTGCAGCACGGTGTGCAGCGCGAACCCGGCGATGACCAGGGCCAGCACAGCCAGGCAGCGCACCAGCAGCCGCGGGTCGGTGATCGCGCGGCGCTCGTTGAGCGTCATCACCTCGGCGACCCGGTCCGGGTTGAACTCGAAGTCCTTGCGGAACAGCACCCGGGTCAGCAGCACGAACACGACGAACACGACGACCACGATCGGTGCCATGTGCATCAGGAAGTCGTTGAACGACAGGCCGGCCCGGCTGGCGATGATGATGTTCGGCGGGTCTCCGATCAGCGTGGCCGCGCCGCCGATGTTCGCGGCGAGCACCTCGGCGATGATGTAGGGCTGCGCGGCCACCCGCAGCCGGTCGCACACGACGACGGTGACCGGCACGACCAGCATGATGATCGTGACGTTGTCCAGGAACGGCGACGCCACGGCGGTGATCACCATCAGCATGACCATCAACCGGTAGGGCCGCCCGTGGGCGCGTTTCGCGGCCCAGATCGCCAGGAAGTCGAACAGGCCGGTCTTCTTGATCACGCCGACGATCACCATCATGCCGAACAGCAGGAAGATGACGTTCCAGTCGATGCCTTGCTGCTCGGAGAAGAACACCGCCGCGCCGGGCGCGAGCCCGAGGGCGGTCATCACCCCGGCCGCGACCAGCACGGTCTTGACCTTGTCGGCCTTCTCGGTGGCGATGAAGTAGAACGCGACCACGAACACGCCCAGGGCGAGCGCGGCACTCATCGCCGGCGCGCCCGGCGTGGGGGAGGACCGGCGCGGCTCAGCCCCCGGCGGGGTCGGTCCCGGCCAGCACGTCCAGCAGCCGCTCCAGGGTGATCGCGCCGACCAGCCGGCCGCCGGCGTCGACGACGGCGAGCATCGGGCTGCGCACCCGCGCCATCAGCACCGCGGCCTCCATCAGGGTGGCGTCGAGCGGGACGACGGCCGGCGGATCCGGCCGCCGTGGCAGGCACTCGCCGATCGTGCGGTCGCCGAGCTCGGACCAGAACAGATCCGAGTGCGCCTCGTCGATCGTCCGCACGAGGGCCGGATCCTCCTGGTGGGCGTGCGGCACCGTCAGTCGCAGTACCTGCGTGCCGGGCAGCACCGTGCGCGGCACCCTCGATGCGTCGACGACGATCAGGCCCGGGAGCCGGTTGCGTGCCATCAGCCGTATCGCGTCGGCGACCGGCTCGTCGGCGGCGACCGTGGGGACGGTCTCGACGATGTCCTGGGCCCTCATGGCCGCGTTGCCTCGCCCATGTCCCGCCCTCCGCGGTCCTGCCGCCGCACAGCGGCGTGCCGATCCTCGGAAGGATCCACTCCGGGAGCGCCACGGTCACGCGCACCCCCGGGTCGCAGCTCGTCACGGACACCGGCGCACCCGCACTCGCATCCGACCCTGCGGTACCGGCTTGCCGCGCACCATGGGGGCCGGCACCCACATCCGGGCGGGGCCGGTATGCAGACGCGGGCCCGTCCGCAGTGGCCGGTGCCGATGGACAGGCCGGGCCGGGACCGGGATTGTGCGGGGATGAGCGCGCCCACAGCCGCCGGGTTCGGCAGGACCCCGACGCGTCCACCACCCACCCGGGCGTTGTTCCGGCGGCTGGTCCTGCTCAACGGGACGGTGTTCGCGCTCGGCACGATCGTGCTCGCGGTCTCGCCGGTCACGGTGTCCTCACCCGTGCTGATCGCCGAGATCCCGGTGCTCACGATCGGCCTGGCCGCGATCATCGGCGCGCACGCGCTGCTACTGCGGCGCAGCCTGGCCCCGCTGAACGCGCTGACCACCCTGATGGAACGGGTCGACCTGCTGCGCTCGCGGGACCGGCTCGACGACCCCGGCAACAGCGACCTGACGACGCTGATCGCGACGTTCAACGCGATGCTCGACCGGCTCGAGGCCGAGCGCAGCGCCAGCAGCGCGGAGGCGCTGGCCGCGCAGGAGGGCGAGCGGCAGCGGATCGCGCGCGAGCTGCACGACGAGATCGGGCAGAGCCTGACCGCGGTGCTGCTCAGCCTCAAACCGGTCGCCGATCGGGCCCCGCCGGACCTGCGAGCCGACCTGCACGATGTCACCGAGACTGTCCGGTCCAGCCTGGAGGAGGTGCGCCGGATCGCCCGGCGACTGCGACCCGACGTGCTCGAAGAACTCGGCCTGCCCAGCGCCCTGAGCGCGCTCGCCTCCGAGTTCACCGAGGTCAGCGGCCTGCCCGTGGAGCGGAGCTCGCCACCGGAGCTGCCGGAGCTGAGCCCGGAGGTCGAGCTGGTCCTCTACCGGGTCACCCAGGAGAGCCTGACGAACGTGGCCCGCCACGCCGGCGCGACCCGGGTACGGCTCTGCCTCACCGGCACGTCGCGGGCGCTGATCCTGCAGGTCAGCGACGACGGTCGCGGCGGCGTCCACACCGAGGGCGCCGGCATCCGCGGGATGCGCGAACGGGCGTTGCTCATCGGGGCGCGCCTGACAGTCTCGGCACCCGAGCGCGGCCCCGGCACCGTGGTCGGGCTGACCGTCCCGCTGGCCACGCCGGTCCGGAGCGGCTCGTGAGTGCCGGCGCGACCAGGATCCTGCTCGCCGACGACCATGCGCTCGTCCGGCAGGGGCTGCGCCTGATCCTCGACGCGGAGCCCGACCTGGCCGTCGTCGCGGTCGCGGCGGACGGGGCCGAGGCCGTCGACGCGGCCGTGGCCGGCGCCCTCGACCTGGCCATCCTGGATATCGCGATGCCGCGGATGACCGGCATCCAGGCCGCGCGCGAGATCTCCCGGCGCACCCCGCACATCCGGATCCTGATGCTGTCGATGTATGACAACGAGCAGTACCTGTTCGAGTCGCTCAAGGCCGGCGCGTCCGGCTACGTCCTGAAGTCGGTGGCCGACCGGGACCTGCTCGAGGCCTGTCGCGCGGCGATGCGCGGCGAGCCGTTCCTCTACCCGGGCGCGGTCGCCGCGCTCGTGCGCAGCTACCTGCAGCGCAGCCGGCACGGCGACCGCCAGCCGGAGACGATCCTGACCCCGCGCGAGGAGGAGATCGTCAAGCTGATCGCCGAGGGGCACTCGTCGAAGGAGATCGCGCACACACTGGTGATCAGCATCAAGACGGTGGACCGGCACCGCGCCAACGTCCTGGGAAAGCTCGGCATGCGCGACCGCCTGGACCTCACCCGCTACGCGATCCGGGCCGGGCTCGTGGAGCCCTGAGCAGCCCGGCCGGCTCGTATGCAGACGAGCATGGGGCGCAGACCCCATGCGCGCACGGTCGACCGGTGGTCATCCTGGAGGCCGGACCGACATCGCGGCACCGCCCGGGTCGGCGAAGCACGCCAGATGGGAGGCCCCGAGATGCCCGCCACCTTTCCCGAGTCCGGCCCGGACGACGCCCAGCCGCTCTCCGACCACGAACGCCGGGTGATCGGGGACCTCGAGAGCGAACTCGCCGAGTCGGCCCCGGATCTCACCGACGCGTTCACCCGGGCGGACAAGACCCTGGCGCGGTCCGCGATGAGCGGGGCGGACCGCGTCCTGCAGGCCGTCGCCGTGCTGGTGGTGCTCGCCGTCCTGCTGCCGAGCGAGTGGCGCACCGTGCTCGCGGTGTTCGGCGTGCTGTCCGGGGCCGTCGCCCTCGCCCTCTGGGTGGATTCGCGCGCGGGCGACCCGCGGTCCCGACACTCGCGCCACCGCTACCGGTCGTAGGCGTCGGGACGTAACGGATGCCGCCCCGGAGGCGAGTGATATCGGCTCGGAACGAGAAGCGGTCGACCGCGGCGTTGCGGGACTGCCGTTGCGAGGCGGAAGGGATTGGGCATGATCCTCGAGCAGTTCTACCTGTCCTGCCTGTCACAGGCCTCCTATCTGGTGGCCGATGAGACATCCCGGCGAGCGGCCGTCGTCGACCCCCGCCGCGACGTCGACGAGTACGTGGCGCAGGCCCGGCAACGCGGCCTGCGCATCGAACTCGTCCTGCTCACCCACGTGCACGCGGATTTCGTACCGGGCCACATCGAGCTGGCCGAGCGCACCGGCGCGGTGATCGCGATGAGCGAGGTCGCGCCGGTCGGGTTCCCGATCCGCCGGCTGCGCCACGGCGAACGGATCGAGCTCGGCGACCCGGAGACGGGAGTGATCCTCGAGGTCCGCGCGACTCCGGGGCACACCCCCGAGTCGATCACCCTGGCGGTCTACGGGCACGGGCGCGACGCGGCGCCCGCCGCGCTCCTGACCGGGGACACCCTGTTCCTGGGCGACGTGGGCCGGCCGGACCTGCTCGGGGCAGCGGGGCGCACGGCGCAGGACATGGCCCGCGACCTCTACCGGTCGCTGCGCACCCAGATCCTTCCCCTCCCCGACGAGGTGCTCGTCTACCCCGGGCACGGCGCCGGTAGCGCCTGCGGGAAGGCGCTGTCCGCCGAGACGGTCTCCACCCTGGGCGAGCAGCGCGCGACCAACTACGCACTGGCGCCGATGAGCGAGGACGCCTTCGTCGCCGCGGTCACCGACGGCCTGGCCGATCCGCCGAGCTACTTCGCCCGTGACGTCGAGTTCAACAAGATGGGCCACGCACCGTTCGACCCGGGCCTGGAACTGCCCGCCCTGCCTGCGGAGCATGCCGTGTCCCGCCGAGGGGAGGGGGTGCTGCTGCTCGACGTGCGCGACGCCCAGGACTTCGCGTCGGGGCATCTGGTCGGCTCGGTGAACGTGGGACTGTCCGGCCGGTTCGCCGAGTACGCCGCCGCCGTCCGGGAGGACGGGCAGGCCGTGATCCTGGTCGGCGGCGGCGCCGAGACCGTCGAGGCGCGGCTGCGCCTGGCGCGGGTCGGGATCGACGCGGTCGAGGGCACCGTCGACGAGTCCGCCGTCCTCACCGCGAAGCCCGAGCTCCTGGCCTCCGGGAGCCGGCTCACCGCGCGCGATGCCGCCGAGCGGATCCGGGGCATCCCCGCCCTGCAGGTCGTCGACGTCCGCGGGCCCGGCGAGTTCGCCGCCGGTAGCCTGCCCCGCGCGGTGAACATGCCCCTGCCGCGACTGCTCGTCCGGCTGTCCGAGCTGGATCCGGCGCGGCCGGTGCTGGTGTCCTGTGCCGGTGGCTACCGCTCGATCGCCGCGGCCAGCATGATGCGCGCGCACGGCTTCGGCGACGTCTCCGACCTGCTCGGTGGCTGGACGGCCTGGCAGAGCGAGCACCCGATGAGCACGACGTAGCGCGTCGGCAGGCAGGTTCTGTCCCGGTGGTGTGCCGCCGAGCGTCTACCGCCGCGATCACTCCCGGGCCGCGGCGGGCATCCCGCCGTGTCTGGCCAAACAGGTCACCAGACCGGTCAGGATTCGAGAAGCACGGCCGTAGCGGCCGGCTCTAGCGTGAGCGGCATGGACATCGCCATTCACTACGCCTTCCTCCCGCACACCGACGCCGACGCAGCTCTGGGCTTCTACCGCGACGCCCTCGGGTTCGAGGTCCGCAAGGACGTCGGCTACGAGGACATGCGCTGGATCACCGTGGGCCCTTCCGGTAAGCCGGACACCTCGATCGTGCTGCACCCCCCCGGCCGTCGATCCCGGCATCACCGAGGACGAGCGCGCCACCATCGGGGAGCTCATCGCCAAGGGCACCTACACCGCGATCACGCTGGCCACCGACGACCTCGACGGCCTGTTCGAACGCCTCGAAGCCGTCGGCGCGGACGTCGTGCAGGAACCCACCGACCAGGACTACGGGGTCCGCGACTGCGCGTTCCGCGACCCCGCGGGCAACCTCGTCCGCATCAATCAGCTCGCCTGACACGTGGCCCTGACCACCCCGCTGTGGTCACCGCCCGGATCGGCACGAAGGAGCCACCCGCATGGCACTCTCGCTCGACATCATCACGCTCGGCGCTCCGGATCCGGAGGCCGCGAGCGCGTTCTACACCTCCGTGTTCGCACCCACGACCACCGGCGACGACCTGGACCTGCACGACACCGGACGCCTCGCGCTGCGCCAGGTCGGCGAGCTCGCCGGTGAAGCCGGTACGGATCCGGCGACGTCGGGGTTCCGCGGATACGTCCTCTCCGCCATCGTCGAGCGGCCCGACGAGGTCGAGGCCCTGCTCGAGATCGCCACCGCGAACGGCGCCACGGTCGTCAGACCGGCGAAGAAGAAGTTCTTCGGCGAGTTCACCGCCGTGTACCGGGCACCGGACGGCGCGCTGTGGAAGCTGGCCGCGGCCACCAAGAAGAACGCCGCCCCCGCCCGCGCGCCGATCAAGCCCACCGAGACGGCGATCTACCTCGGGGTGGCCCGGCCGACGACCTCCAAGACGTTCTACGGGGCGCTGGGCATGAGCGTCGACCGCGACTACGGCGACAGGTTCATCGACTTCACCATCACCCCCGGTGTCTGCCGGCTCGGCCTGCTCCCGCGCAAGGGTCTCGCCAAGGACGCCGGCGTCGACGAGAACGGCGACGGTTTCTCCGCCGTCGTGCTCACCCACACCGCTGCCTCCCGGGACGATCTGGACACCCTCCTCAAGGCCGCGGACACCGCCGGGGGCAGGATCACCGTCCCGGCGACCCACACCGGCGACGGTGACCGCGTCGGCCACTTCACCGACCCCGACGGCTTCCACTGGATGATCACGGCGCCGGCGTAGCCCTCCGCGCCGACGAGCGGCCGGAGCCCGACGCCCACCGGGGGCATTGACGGATCGACCGACCGGGACCACGCTCCGGCCAGGACGAGCGGGAGGAACGTCAATGACGACGGTCGACACCGTGCGCGGACCGGTTGAGGTCGACGCGCTGGGTACCACGCTGATGCACGAGCACGTGTTCGTACTGACCCCGGACGTGATGCAGAACTATGGCGACGGGTGGTGGGACGAGGAGGATCGGGTCACCGACGCGATCGCCAAGCTCCGGGCGCTCAAGGAGGCCGGGGTCGACACGATCGTCGACCCCACCGTCGTCGGGCTGGGTCGCTATCTCCCGCGGGTGGCGCGGGTCAACGCCGAGGCCGACATCAACATCGTGGCGGCGACCGGCCTGTACACATTCGACGAGATCCCGCACTACTTTCACTACCGGGGCCCGGACACGCTGCTCGGCGGGCCGGAGCTGATGGTCGAGATGTTCGTCAAGGATATCCGGGAGGGTATCGGCGACACCGGGGTGAAGGCGGCGTTCCTCAAGTGCGTGGTGGAGGAACGCGGGCTGACTCGGGACCAGACGCGGGTGCAGCACGCGATCTGCGCGACCCATCGCGAGACCGGCGTACCGATCACCGTGCACACCAACGCCGCGCACCAGACCGGCCGGGCGGCGCTGGAGCTCTACGCCGCGCAGGGCGTGGACCTGACCAAGGTGGTGATCGGGCACGCGGGGGACAGCAACGACCTGGACTACCTCAAATGGATCATGGACCAGGGCGCGACGATCGGGTGCGACCGTTTCGGCCTGGACCTGTTCAACCCCACCGACCACCGGGTCGCGGCGATCGCCGCGCTCTGCGCGCAGGGCTACGCCGACCGGATCGTGCTGTCCCACGACGCCGCCTGCTACATGGACTTCTTCTCCGGTGAGGCCGCCCAGCAGGCACTGGCCACCGCGGCCCCGAACTGGCACTTCCTGCACATCAGCCAGGACGTGCTGCCCGCGCTGCGCGAGCAGGGGGTGACCGACGAGCAGCTCACCACGATGCTGGTGGACAACCCCCGCCGTTACTTCACCCCGGCCGGCTGACTCATGTCCTCCACTATGGAGTCTCGGCCGCGCGGGGCGGCGCCGTTCGACACCACCGGCGTTTCGCGCGACGAGCGGGGCGTCGCGCACTACACCGGACTGGCACCGTCGCTGGTGGCGATGGTGCGCTCGACCGCGCAGCGGCACCCGGACGTCGAGGCGCTGGTCGAGGTCGGCGGGCAGCGGCTGAGCTACCGGCAGCTGTGGGATCGCGCGGCGCGGGTCGCCGGCGGGCTGCACGAGGCCGGGGTGCGGCGCGGGGACCGGGTGGCGAACCTGTTGCCGGCCGGCGTGGACTGGGTGCTCGGGTTCCTCGGTGCCCAGCTGGCCGGGGCGATCGCGGTGCCGGTGAACACGCGCTTCGTCGAGCCGGAGATCGCCTACGTGCTGCGGGACTCGGGGGCGTCGGTCGTGCTGCGGCCCGGTGCTCCGCTGCCGGACGGGGCGCCGCGGGCGGACGAGGAGGCCGGGCCCACCGACGTCGCCGCGATCTTCTACACCAGCGGCACCACGGGGTTCCCGAAGGGGGCGATGACCACCCACGAGAATTTCCTGTCCAACATCGAGACGGCGTTGCGGGTGGTCGGCGTGGACCGCTCGGACGGGCCGGACCTGCGCAACCTGGTATCGGTGCCGCTGTTCCACGTGACCGGCTGCAACAGCCAGCTGCTGGTCCAGCTGGCGATCGGCGGGACGACCGTGGTGCTGCCGGCGTTCGACGTCGCGGCGTTCCTGCGCACGGTCGCCGACGAGCGGATCACCATGCTCACCAGTGCACCGGCGATCTACGCGCTGGCACTGGCGCAGCCGGACGTCGGGGAGTTCGACCTCTCCGCGGTCACACGGGTCGCCTACGGTGGCGCCCCGATCGCCCCGTCGCTGGTGCGCCGGATCCGGGACCGGTTCCCGCGCGCCGAGCTGGGTAACGGTTTCGGGCTCACCGAGACCGCCTCGATCGCCACGTTCCTGCCGGACGCCTGGGCGGCGGGGCATGCCGACTCGGTCGGGTTCGCCGCGCCCGTGGTCGACCTCGCGCTGGCCGACCCGGACGGCGCCGGCGTCGGGGAGCTGCTCATCCGCGGCCCGAACGTCGTGCCCGGGTACTGGCACAACCCCGAGGGGACGGCGCAGACGTTCGTCGACGGCTGGCTGCACAGCGGCGACCTGGCCCGGATCGACGACGAGGGGCTCACCTACATCGTCGACCGGGCAAAGGACATGATCAACCGTGGCGGGGAGAACGTGTACTCGGTCGAGGTGGAGAACGCGCTGGCCGGAGCGCCCGGGGTGGCCGACGCGGCCGTGGTCGGGGTGCCGGACGAGATGATGGGCGAGAAGGTCGGGGCCGTGGTGGTGTCGCTGCCGGGGACCGCGTTCGAGATCGGCCCGGTGCTCGAGCACCTGCGCGCGCACCTGGCCGACTTCAAGGTGCCGCAGTTCTTCGCCGTGCGCGAGGAGCCGCTGCCGCGCAATCCCGGTGGGAAGATCCTCAAGAGGCCGCTGCGGGAGGGAACGGACTGGGGGCCGCCGGTGCACGGAAGGTGATGGAGTGGGCGCATGACGTGGGAGACGCACCCGGTGACCTCGGACCGTTTCGAGGACTTCGCCGACGTCGTCAACCGCACCCGCCGCGCCAATCACTGCTGGTGCCTGTCGCACCGGCTGCGGGCCGGTGAGATCGAGGAGCTCGGCGGTGGGAGCCGTGAGCAGGCCGCGCGGCGGCTGTGCGAGCGTGACCATCCCCCGGGTGTGGTGACCTACCGGGACGGTGAACCGGTGGGATGGTGCAACATCGGGCCCCGCACCGAGATCACGCGGTTGGCCGGCTCGCGCCTCATCCGGCCCGTCGACGACCTGCCGGTCTGGAGCATCGTGTGCGTCGTGGTCCGCACGGGTCATCGCCGACAGGGCGTGACGGCGTCCCTGATCGAGGGTGCGGTTGCCTATGCCGCCTCGCACGGCGCGCCCGCCGTGGAGGCGCACCCGGTCGACCCTCCAGGACGGATGGATCTGACCATGGCGTTCGTGGGGACCAGGTCGATGTTCGAGCGAGCCGGATTCCGGGTCGTCGGCACCACCGATGCCGTGGCGAGCGGGATGCCGCGTCTGATCATGCGGCGGGACCTCACCTGAGAGTGATGGTGTCCCGCGCGAGGTCGACGAACCGCACGCGGCCGTCCGTGGGTGAGACGAGTGTGGCATCGGCCGCGGTGCACAGGACGAACGTCACGCTCGTTCCGGCACGGCAGCACCTACCTCGGTGAGCCCCGACGGCCCGAAGCCCGCCCGCTGACCGGACGGCTGGGAATCAGTTGTCGAGCTGGCGGTGCCGGCCCTGCTCGTCCCACGCTCGCTCCGCCTCGACGAGCTCGCGCATCGGCACACCGTGATCGGGCACCGGCTGACCCGTGCGCTCGTACTCGGCGAACTGCTGGGCGAACTGGTCGATGATGACCAGCCGCTCGGTCTGTGCCGCCTCGTTTCGAGCCTTGTCGGCTTGGCGAGTCGGGGGGATCCGGTTCCACTCGTCGATCAGCCCGATGAACGTCGGATCGGCCCGGCACAGCATCGTGACGTGGTGCTGCAGCTGCGCGCGCCTGGCTTGTTCGTCCTGCACCCGGGCTGCCTCGGCCGCCTGGTGCTCGGCCTGCCGCTGCGCCGCGACGCGTCCCGACTGATGCTTGAGTAGCAGCCAGACGACGAGCACGAGCACCCAGAGGATCAATATCCCCCAGTTTCCGGCGATAGATCCGGCGATCAGCGTGCCGACGATACCGGCGACAATCTTGATCGTCCCCTTGGCGTTCTTCTGAACCTGGGCTGCCTCCGCCGCCTGCGCCTCGGCGGTCGCGGCGTCCTCGGCGTCCCGTTCCTCGGTCGACAACCCCCGCCGCCGGGTCTGCTCCAGCCGCTGGGCGAGCGTGGTCTGTTTCCTGAGCTCGCGCTCGGCGGCCTCGGCGGCGTAGCGGGTCCGGGCGATGTTCGCGCGTTTCCCCATGTCAGCACCACGCCGTACAGGCGCGGTCACCGCTGCTCAGAGTGCTGTCCGGCAGGGTGAGCACGTCACGGACACGGCGGTCCGGCTGCGGGTGGCGCGATGCGGTAGTCACATCCACCACGTCGTCGCCGGTGTGCGTTCGTTTCAGCTGCGTCGCCCTGGTTCATCAGAACTGGGTACGAATGCCGGCACCAGCTCTTCGTCGTTGCCGATCGCCCTCGCGGTCGCGGTGACGATCCCGCGGGTCAGGGGCTGATGCACGGCCCACGTCCGCAGCTGCACCGCGGGCTCGACGAGCTCGCTCCACAGCCAGTCCGGCAGCAGCCGGGCCGCGCTGGTCGCGCTGAGCAGCACGGCGTCGGCCTCGTCGGCCTCGGCGGTCTCGGCGCACATCAGGGCGTTCTCGCTGAACCGGGCGAAGTGCCAGCGCGGCGCCACGCCCGCCTCGTGCGCGGCGATGACCATCCGGTCGTGCTCGGCCGGGACCTGCTCGCGGGCGTGCGCGAGCACCCGGACGTCGTCGAGGTCGCGCAGCGCGCAGGTGTCGCGCCCGGCGAGGCGGTGACCCGGCCGAATCGCGACGCCGAACGGCTGGGACAGCAGATGCACCCGCCGCAACGTCTCGGGCGGGTTCTGGTCGAGCAGCTCCGTCGGGTTGGGGCTGGACAGTCCCGCGCCGGCGCCGGACACGCCGAGGATCGCGCGCGGCCCGAGCCGGTCTTCGTCGCCACCGGCTCGTTCACGGCCGCGTTCGCGGCGCTGGCCGCCGGGCCGATCCTCGGCGCTCTCGTCGCCGTCTGGATCAAGGAGCCACCGGCCGAGCGGAGTGGTGCCGTTGACCGTGGTCAGCACGGAGCAACAGTGAAGAACTCGTAGGTGTTGCCGTCCGGGTCTCCGACGTAGACGCCCCGTCCGCCGGAGAGGTGGTTGGTCCGCCGGTCCCAGCCGTGTTCCGGCCCGGACCCGAACGGGACGTCAGGCCGGTCGGCCAGGTGACCGAGCAGGTCGTCGAGCGTGTCGTCGTCGACGAGGAACCCGAAGTGGCCTGCGGCGGCCGGAGCGCGGTCGTCGAAGTCCAGGGTGAGGTCGTCGTTGACCCGGACCGGAACGAACGGTCCCGCCGGTGCGCCCACTGCTGCGCCGAGCAGGTCGGCGAGGAATCGGGCGCCGGCCTCCCGGTCGCTGGTCCGGACGATCGTGTGGTTCAGGGTGACGCTCATGGGGCCTCCGCAGGCTCGTCAAATGTGTGCGTATCGCATGCATATTAGATGCGATACGCATGGATTGGCTAGGGTGCGGCCATGCGCGACGGGGGTGGGGGACCGGCACTGTTCCGGCTCGTCCGGTTCTGGTCCAGGCGATGGGCCCGTGGGGTCGCGGTCGACGGTGGTGAGGAGGACACCGCCGTCGTGACGCATGTGCTCGCCGTGAACGCCATCGACAGCTGTCTCGTCGCAGCTCAGGGCGGTGATGGCGGGACAACGGTCGGCGAGGTGGCCCGCCGGCTGGGCCTCGACCAGTCGGGCGCGAGCCGGATGGTGGCCGCTGCGGTGGGCGCCGGGTACGTCGAGCGGGGGCGTGCCCCGTCCGACACCCGTCGGGCCGTCCTGCGGCTCACCCGCGCCGGACACGGGCTGATCGTGTCGTCCGAGCGGTGGCAGCAGGGCGTGTTCGAGGAGCTCACGGCCGAGTGGGACGAGCTCGACCGGGAGCGGTTCGCCGGATATCTCCGACGCCTGGCGAGGCAGGTCGACGCCTGACCTCGCTCAGCCGCTGACCGTGGACGAACTGGCCACCGCGCTGGGCGCTCGCCGGCCCGGCCACGGGTGAGCGTGACACCAGTGCTCCCCCAACGACCGTGAGCCGCCATGGCGTCACACTCACCCGTGACCACCCCCTCCTGCGGTGTCGGCCAGCGCGTCGTGGCGGCGTTCGATCGCGCCGCGCAGCTTCCCGCGCAGCGTCGGGTCGATGCTGCCCTGATGTTCGAGGTGGGCGACACCGAACGCGACGTGGCGTGCCTCGTCGACCCGGGCCAGGTGGGTGATCCGCGCGGTGACCGGGTCCCAGTCGACCGCGGTGGCCGGGTCCCACTGCGCGGCGGCGGCGTGCGCGTAGAGCCGGGGAGCGAGATCGGCCCAGACGACGTCGCGGTCGTCGAGGTCGAACCGCCCGTCGGGCCCGCCGGCCTCGACGAGCGCGCCGCGGGCGGCGAGGCCCCAGTGCGCCGGTGGATGGGCGACGATCCCGTCCGGTCGAGGGCCACCGGCGCGCTCGGCGCCCGCCCACCGGTCGGTGTCCGCGGAGCCCCGCACGAGCTCCCAGGTGGCGGTGAGCTCACCGACGGTGGCGAAGCCGTGGCCCTCCCGGCGGGCCCAGGCGCGCAGGTGCACGCCGAGGGCCGGATCGCCCCCGGTGACGGTGATCCGCCCGCCCGCCTCCACCGTGCTCAGGGCCCGCCGGAGGAGGAGGTGGGCGCCCCCCTCGAACCCCAGGAAGCCGAGGTCGAGCGGGGCGCCCGAGCGCTGCCCGTCTGTCACGGGTCGTACTCCTGCGCGGTGACCGCGCCGGCGGCGTCGTAGAAGCCGGTCTCGTCGACGGCCTTCGCGAGCGGGCCGAAGCCGCTGGTGCGTCCGGGCACCCACTGCTTGAGCCCTTCGAGATCGAGCAGCGGCCGGACCTCCGGGTCGGCGTAGGACATCGACTCCAGCAGGCGCACGAACTCCTCGGCCTCGGCGGCAGGTGCGGTGTCGACGATGGCCATCGTGCAGTGGTCGTAGACGCCGGTCTGGGCGAGGATCCGGGTCGACCCGGCCGGCAGCGTGCCCTCCTGACCGAACAGCAGGTGGTTGCCGTCGATCATGCAGGCGGCGTCGACCTCGCCCGCGACCAGCGCGCGGGCGGCGTCGCGCTCCCCTCCGATGTGGTCGCCGTGCAGGCCCACCCCGACGTCGAAACGGCGCACCGCCACGCCGTCGACACCGGCGCCGCGCAGGAACGACAGCGGGATCAGCGTCGCCTGCGGCGAGTCGACCGCACCCACCCCGACGGTGCGGCCCGCGAGGTCGGCGACCGAGGACGCGGGGGAGTCGGCGCGGACGACGACCACCGAGGTGAGGTCCTGGTCGGTGTCGCGCATGACCGCCGAGCGGACCGTGCGTCCGCTCGCGGCGGCGAGGCGCTCGGAGCGCAGCAACGCCAGCGGCGAGTTCCACGCGGCATGGATCCGGCCCGCGGCGAGGTCGTCGACCTGGCGCTCGTAGTGCGAGTACAGGACGTAGTCGAAGTCCAGACCCTGCCCGCGCAGCCATTGCCGGAACCCGTCCCAGATGGTGACGACCTTGGGGTCGTAGGCGACCCCGCCCATGATCAGCGTCATCACGCACCCCCGAACAGCGGCAGGCCGAGGGTGGCGCGGCCGACGAAGTCGTGCAGCGCCTCGGTGGTCGGTGCCATCACCCGCGCGGCGAGCGCGTCGCGGTAGCGGCGCTCGATGCCCAGCTCCTTGCGGAACGCGGCGCCGCCGCACAGGCGCATCACCCCGTCGGCGACCTCGGCCGCGGCCTCGGCGGCGACGGCCTTGACCTGCAGGACCCGCAGGGTCGCGTCGTCGCGGCCGTAGCCCAGTGCGGCGAGGGTGTCGGTCAGGAACGCGCGCGTGACGTCGACCCGGGTGCGCAGGGCCGCGAACGCGAGGCGGCTGGTCGGCTGCTCGGCCAGGCTCTGGCCGAGGTGCTCGAGCCGGGCGCTCGTCAGATGGGCGGCGGCCTCGTCGAGCAGCGCCTCCATCAGGCCCAGCGATACCGCGGCGTTGCCGACCAGGAACGTGGGCAGCACGCTGCCCAGCGCGATGTCGAGCCCGGCGCCGTCGTCGCCGAGCCGCGCCGAGGTGTCGACGAGTGCACCGTCGGCGGCCATCGGGCGCGAGGCGTTGCCGCGCAGCCCGAACCCGTCGAACTCGCCCGCGACCTCGACGCCCGGTGTGCCCGCGGGTACCAACCACATCGTCATCGGGCCGTCCGCGGTGACCGGGCGGCTCGACCAGACGTAGCTGTCGGCCTCGCCGGCCGAGGTCACCCAGCTCTTCGCCGCGTCCAGGCGCACCCGGCCGTCCGCGGCGGTCGCGGTGCTGACCGGCGCCCAGAAGTGGCTGCGCGAGCCGCGCTCGGAGAACGCCAGCGTGCTCAAGTGCTCGCCGGCGGCGACCGCCCGCCGGACGTCGTCCGGGCCGTGGGCCTCGATCACCGACACGGCGGCGTAGTGCATCAGCACCACCATCGCGACCGAGGCGTCCGCACGGGCGATCCGCTCCACGGTCGCGGCGACATCGGCGAGCGAACCACCGGCACCGCCGACGTCGGTGCTACTCAGCAGGCCCAGGACACCGGCTCCGGCCAGGGCGTCGAGGTCGGCGCGGGGGAACGCGCCGGTGCGGTCGACCTCGGCGGCCGACGGCGCGATCGTCCGGTCGACGACGTCGACCAGCGTGGGTGATGGGGTGAGCGCAGTAGGCAAAACAAGCTCCTCGATGGACCGCAGGGCGGTCACGACGGAGCGGAGAGCTCAGCTCGATCCGGGTACGCCGTCGCAACCGTGGAGGCACCGCCCGACCGGACGGCTCATGGGGGCGACTCAAAGACGACGCAACACGGCCCCTCCTCCCGGCGCTGGGATCCACACCCGCGCGAGCGCAGCGGATCGGCACTCATGATCGAGCGTCTCCGAGAAAAAGAGCAACCCCGGTGGCATCGGACGGACGGGTGGAAGCCGACCCGAGACGACGCAGGCCGGTGTAACGGTGAATCACGATGTGCAGGTTGACGATGAAGGATCAGACGTAACGGTTGAGCGATCTGCGCCGGTGTACCATCACGTGGTGACCACAGGCCCGACGATGCGTAAACGTCAGCTCGGCTCTCAGCTGCGTCGGCTCCGCACCGATGCCGGTGTTTCGTCGGAGGTGGCTGCGGCGGAGCTGGACTGCGCCCGCAGCAAGATCAGTCACATGGAGACCGGTCGCAACGCACCGCGCAAGCCGGAGCTCAAGGCGTTGCTGGAGCTCTACGGTGCGCCTGCTGACGCCTACGCGACGCTGGAGGCGTTGCGGATCGAGTCCGGCGAGCGCGGCTGGTGGTCGACGTTCAAGCTGCCGAACTGGTTCAGCGTCTACGTCGGCCTCGAAGCCGATGCCTCGACGATGTGGTCGTTCGCCGGCGAGACCATCCCCGGGCTGATGCAGACCATCGACTACAACAGGTCCACCCACCAGGCGACGCCGCATCTGGCCAAGCCGGGAGAGGTGGATCGCCTGGTCGAGGCGCGTCGGCGGCGCTCCCTGCGGCTGAGCACCGCGCCGCTGCTGGACTACCGGGCGGTGATCAGCGAGGCGGCGGTTCGTCGGGCTGTCGGGCTCGGCGAGGTCGGCGCCGCCCAGCTCGAGCACCTGATCAAGCTGGCCGAGCAGGAGAACGTAGGGCTGCAGATCCTGCCGCTCGCCGCGGGGCTGCATGCCAGCCTGGGAGGGTCGTTCGTGCTGCTGGACTTCGGCGGCGTCGACGTGGCGCCCCCGACGGCGTTCCAGGAGTTCGCCACCTCGGGCGAGGTCGCGGACGACCAGGAGATCGTCGCCAGCCTGACCGCGGCCTGGAATCTGCTCCACGAGCAGGCCCTGAGCGAGGACGACAGCCTCTCCTGGCTGCGGCGGGTGGCCGGGGAGTAGGCATCGTGGCCGGCCTTCCTGACCGGCGTCGGACAGGGCGAGGTCGCCTAGCCTGACGTCTGCGCACGGCGTGACGAACGCGGACGCGCCGCGTCGCGCGCCGGACCTCGGAGGAGAGCTCGGGTCCCGGCGCGCCTCGGGCCCGCATCGCCCGGTGACGTCGGGCGCGCGGGAACAAGTGCAACCGGCAAGGAGGAGACGGTGGACGGCAACGAGACGCTGACCTGGCGTACGTCCAGCTTCAGCAGCGGGAACAACGAGTGTGTGGAGGTGGCCGACCTCGCCGATGGCGGCCGCCTGGTGCGTGACACCAAGGACCGTGACGGCGGCACGCTCGCCTTCACCGACGGCGAGTGGTCGGCATTTCTGGCCGGCGTCCGACAGGGCGAGTTCGACTAACCGTCACGACTCCGCGCGACGCACGGAGGGTGCGCGGCCCGCATCAGCACGGCCCGGGACCCGGCGAGAGCCGGACTCCCGGGCCGCCGTGCCCGTTCCCGGTCCGTCGAGCAACGCCGGCCGGGTATCGGGGTGGCCATCTGCCGCGGTGTATCCGGGTCACGGACTCCCACCTCACTCGTGCACATCACTCAGTGGTGCCGACACGTAACGATACAAATTTGCAGCTCCTCGGTTATCTCCTCGGGAACGTCTCGGCGGTCCCACTCTGACCGTTGCGGTCCACGCGAGCACGCCGGTCAGTCGCCACGAGGGCGTGGTCGTCACAATGCAGCCGTAAAGTTCCTAGCATCAAGTGTAATGTTACGCTCCATCAGTACATCGACTGATGGAGTGAGACGATGGCTGCTGGTGCTAGCCGCCTGCGCCGGCTGGAGCGGACTGCGCCGGCTGGAGCGTCCACGTGAGCCCCCGGGCGCGTTCCGAGATCCCGATCGACGGCCGGGAACCGATGGGTCTGGATCTGATCGGGCTGGACTGCAGCGCGGACGGGCGCCGGCACTACGTCGACGACCAGCACCACGCCGAGGTGCTCGCCGCCGATGGTGACCGCCGGTTCCGGGCGATCTGCGGCCGCCTGATCCTCGTCGCGTCGTTGGGTGTGGCTCCTGGACCGATGTGTCCGGGATGCAGCGATCTCGCACAGGATCGACGGGACGAGGCCGGGTGGGCGGCTTCGCCCTCCCCGAGGCAACGATGGCGACGCCGAGCCGGACGACTCCACGCGTCGGTCGGATGAACCGGCGCTGGGCGGCGCCGGCCGTGGGGCACACGATGGCGCTCACCGCCGACCGGGCGCGGAGCCGTAAGCCGCCCCCCGGCAGCGGCTCGGGCCCTCGGTGACCGTTGACGGTCACGGCGTGCGGAGAACCGACCGACACCCCTTGTGGCGGCGAGATTCGGGCGCTGGCCGTGACAGAATGGTGATCGAGCCGCGGATAGAGGTACCCACTGTGACGATGAGCGACGCTGGGCACTCGGGGCGGCCGGATGGATCTGGCCCCTCGGTGGAGGAGCTGTTCCGGGGGGTCGAACCGGTGCGGTGCGCGGATGACCTGGCCCGCGAGGGGGTGTTCGCCGAGGGCGAAGTAGAGGAGTTTCTCGCCGAACTGCATGCGATGCGCCGCTCGGACGTCGGCTGAGGATGCGGCGAGTCGTCCTCGACACCGACGTCGCTTCCCTGAGTATCAAACAGCAGCTGCCGTCGGCGTTGCTGCGCGAACTCATTGGGGTTCAGGTCGGGATCACGTTCGTTACGTTGGGCGAGCTGACCAGATGGGCAACGATGCGGCAATGGGGCGCCGGCCGACGCGCGGAGCTGACAACCTGGCTGGGCGCGCGTCCGGCCCTTCCCTACAGCGATGATGTTGCCCGTAGGTGGGGCGAGATCTCCGCCCATGCCTCCCGCCGAGGGCGTCCCCGGCCCCAGAACGACACGTGGATCGCCGCATGCTGCCTCGTCTACGACTTGCCGCTGGCGACGCTGAATGTCAAGGATTTCGAAGACTTCGTCGAGCACGAGGGCCTGATCCTGATCGGCACGTAGTCCCCGGGTAGCTATCGAGCTACGGTCCGGGGTGGGACCACCTGTTGACGGTCACGGCGTCGCCGCTCGGATGTGGGCCCGCGCCCGATCACGCAGGTCGCGCCGTAGCACCTTGCCGTTGGGGTTGCGAGGAAGCTCGTCGAGCACCACGAGGTGCCGCGGGCGCTTGAAGTCGGCGAGCTCGTCGCGCAGCCCGTCCACCAGGCGGTCGAGGGTGAGGGTGGCGTCGTCGGTGACCACGTAGGCGAACGGCGCCTCTCCCCACCGCGGGTCCGGGACACCGACCACGGCGACGTCGACGACGTCCGGGTGCGCGACCAGGATGCGCTCGACCTCGGCCGGGTAGACGTTGATACCGCCGGAGATCAGCATGTCCTTCTTCCGGTCGACGATCCGCAGGTACCCGTGCTCGTCGGCGATGGCCAGGTCACCCGTGTGCAGCCAGCCGTTCCGGACGGTCGACGCGGTCGCCTCCGGGGCCCGCCAGTAGCCGGCCATCACGCACGGCCCGGCGATGGTCAGCTCGCCGATCTCCCCGGCCGCCACCGGCCGATCGTCGTCGTCGACCACGCGGCAGCGCTGGAAGGGCAGCGGGAGGCCGACCCAGCCGATCCGGTCGACGACATCCTCGGGCGGGAGACAGAGGTTGTACCCGCACCCCTCGGTGAGCCCGTAGGCGCTGCTCAGGGCCACGCCCTTGGCCTGGTAGGTCTGCAGCAGCCCCAGCGCGACCGGCGACCCGCCACACGTGGCGCTGCGCAACCCGGACAGGTCCCGGGTGGCGAAGCCGGGGGTGGCGGCCATCATCTGGTAGATCACCGGGACGATCTTGAGCATCGTCACGCCGCCGTGTTCGACGAGGTCGAGCAGGTGTTCCGGGTCGATCTCGCGTTCGATCACCATGCTGGCGCCGGCGTGCATCATCGGCATGCCGAGCGAGAGCACCGAGCCGGCGAAGGCCAGCGGTGCGGGTACGACGATCCGGTCGGTGGGACCGATGCCGTCGGCGTTGATCACGGCGATCGAGGTGCCGGTCGCGTTCCCGTGGGTGATGACGGCGGCCTTGGCGTGGCCGGTGGTGCCACTGGTGTAGACGAGCAACAGCGGGTCGTCCAGGGTGACCGCGGGACGGCCCTGGTCGGCGTCGTCTCCGTCGGCCAGCGGTGGGCCGTGCAGGTCGCGGTAGTGGTGCCGGCCGGGTGGCGGGTCGTCGAGGTCGTAGGCGGTGCCGAGTCGCGCCAGGATCCGGTCGGACCGGTCGTCGAAGAAGCGCTCGGTGACCAGCAGCGAGATGTCCGCGTCCTCGGCGATGTGGGTGATCTCCCCGGCGGAGAGCCGGACGTTGAACGGGACCATGATCGCCCCGAGCCGCCCGCAGGCGAGCAGCACCTCGAAGAACTCCGGCGTGTTGCGGGCCAGGAACCCCACCCGGTCACCGCGTGCGATCCCGGCTGCCCGCAACCCGCCGGCCACCCGTGCGACGCCGTCCTCGAGCTCGCGCCAGCTCAGCACCCGCTGCCCGAAGACCAGCGCCGGACGATCCGGGGTATAGCGGGCCCAGAACGCCGGCCACTCGGCGATGCCCCGTTCCACCGTGCCGATGTGTGTCATCGTGTGCTCCGTCCTCGTCGGTCGGGGGCGTCACCGGTCGCGGAACCGGGCCGCTCTGCGCTGCGTGACCGCGGCCGTCCCCTCGCGAAGTCCTCGGTCCGGCTGAGCAGGATCTGGGTGCGGTTCTCGTACTCGAGCATCTGTGCCAGCGACGCGCCGTCGCGGGACAGATCCAGCAGCGACTTGGTCATCCGCGTCGACATGGGGGCCACGGCCAGCATCCGGGCGGCGAGCTCCCGGGCGCGGGCGATGCCCTCGCCCGGGCCCGTCAGCTCGGTGACGAGCCCGAGGCGCAGCGCCTCCTGCGCGTCGACCGTGCGTCCGGTGTAGAGCATCTCCGCGGCACGGTCCCAGCCGATCAGCCGGGGCAGGAAGTAGGAGCTGCCCAGGTCGCCACCGGACGCGCCGAGCCGGACGAACGCGGCGGAGAACGTGGCGGCGGGTTCGGCTATCCGCACGTCGGCGGCGCACGCCAGGGACATCCCGCCGCCGGCCGCCACCCCGGCGACGACGGCGACGACCGGCTGCGGGATCCGCCGCAGGCCGGCGACGAGGTCACCGACCGCCTGCTGCAGCGCGTACCGCTCCTGGACCGGCCCGACGCCGTCGTCCCACAGCGCGCCGGAGGCCTGCTCCTTCAGGTCGATGCCGGCGCTGAACGCCCGCCCGGAGCCGGTCAGCAGCACCACCCGCTGGGCGGTGTCCCGGCGCAGCTCCTCGAGCAGGGCGCGCAGCCCTCGGATGACCTCGTAGCTCAGCGGGTTGAGCCGCTCGGGCCGGTCCAGGACGACCGTCGTCACGGGCCCGTCGCGCTCGACCCGCAGCCCGGCGGTGATGGGCTGCTCGCTCACCGGCCACCTCCGTCGAGCTCGTGCCCGGGCGCGACACCCACCTCGGCGGCGAGGTGGCGGGCGACGAACAGGGCCGTCCGATCCTCGAGGAAAGGCGCGATGACCTGGATCCCTACCGGCGTCCCGTCGGGTGCCCGACCGACCGGGACCACCGTGACCGGCAGGTAGCTCACACCCGGCAACCCGACCCACTGCAGGGTCTGGGTCTGCGGGCGCGGCGACCCGGCGACGTCGATGGCCCGATCGAAGAAGTCGCCCCGCTGGTCGTGCGGGAAGGCCGTGGTGGGGTAGACGGGGCAGAGCAGCACGTCGTGGTCGGCGAACCAGTCGGCCCAGGCACGGCGCATCCCGGCCCGGCGGTCGTTCAGCGCGAGCCACCGGGCGTGGCTGCCGGAGAGCTCGTCGGCGACATGCGGATCGAATCGTGGCGCGGCGGCGCCGGTCACCAGGGACAGGAAGGTGTCGTAGACCTCGTTGAGATCGAGCCGCGGGCGGTCGGCAGTGACGTGCGCGCCGGCATCGGACATCCGGTCCGCCGCGGCGCGCAGGAGGGCACCGACGGCCGGGTCGACCTCGGCGCCCGGAGCGTCGAACCAGGCACCGATCCGGTACCGGCGGATGTCGTCGTGCCGGGGCGGGGGGAGCTCGAGGCGCCACCCGGTTCCCACCTCGGTGTCCGGGCCCGCGAGTACCGCCAGCAACAGCTCGAGATCGTCCACGCTGCGGGCGATCGGGCCGACCACGTTGATGTCCGCGTCGGCGACGCCACTTCCCGGGTAGCCGAGGTAACCGCACTGCGAGACGATCCCGAAGCTGGGCTTGTGCGCGTGCACGCCGCAGAAGTGTGCCGGGATGCGCAGCGAGCCGCCGATGTCGGTGCCGAGCTCGAAGCTGGTGAGCCCGGCCGCCACCGCGGCGGCCGAGCCGCCGGAGGACCCGCCCGGTGTACGGCCCGGATCCCACGGGTTGTTCGTGGTGCCGAACAGCTCGTTGTAGGTCTGGATGTCCTCGGACCAGCGCGAGAGGTTCGTCTTGCCGAAGACGACGGCACCCGCTTGTCTGAGCAGCGACACGGCGGGCGCGTCCCGGGCGGGCACGTGGTCGCGCAGCTCGACGGCGCCGCCGGTCGAACGCAGCCCCGCGGTCTCGAGCGCGTCCTTGACCGTGATCGGGAGCCCGTGCAGCGGCCCCCACCACTGCCCGTGCGCGGCCGCGTCGTCCGCCGCGCGGGCCAGCGCCCGGGCCCGGCCGACGTCGAGGGTCACGACGGCATTGAGCGCCGGGTCGATCTTCTCGACCCGTTCGAGGAGGTGCCCGAGCAGCTCGCTGCTGGAGAGCTCTCCACAGCGCACCGCCGCGGCCTGTCGCGATGCGGACCAGTGGGCGGGGTCCCCGTTCGCGTCACGGGTCCCGGGTGCGGGCTCGCTCACTGACCCCATCACCTCGCCGGTACCGGATCGGCGGGGGCGCGGTGCAGGACCCGCACGGCACCGTCCTGATCGCACACCGCTCGGTCGCCGCTGCGGACCCACCCGCTGCCCGCTACCGCGCTGCCGTGCAGTTCCAGCTCGCCGGAGTGCCCGGGTGGAGCGGGCGTCCCGGCGTGATCGACGACGCGGGCGCGCTGCCCGAGCATCGGCACCAGCCGGTCGGTGGGCCGGCCGGGCGCTGTTGCAGGGCGAGGCCGGAGCTCACGGCGGGGCCGTAGGTTTCGCGCAGCCCCGCGCCGAGGGTCTCCCGGAGCACGTCCGGGACCGGGCCGGGGACCGTGACCAGGCGCGGGCCGTCGGCCAGCCGCCGGGCGCGGTCGCGGACGAGGAGTTCGGCACAGGTGGTGCTCAGGACGGTGGGTACATCGGGTGCGGAGCCGTCGAACAACGCGTCGTCGTCGGGGCCGGTGGGGAAGCGCACCGCCGCCCCGGCGTGCAGGGCGGCGAGAATCGTTGCCAGCGCGGGCGGCGACATCGCGCCATCTGCCACGGCGACCCGGTCGGTCGGGACCAGCCCGTTCGCGGCCATCCCGGCGACCGCGACGGCTTCGACGTTGCCGTGGGTCAGCTGCGTCGACCCGGCCGATGGCGAGTGCAGGAGCAGCAACGCCGCCGCCATGTCGGGAGCCTCGCCATCGGGATCGAAATCGGGATCGGGACGCGCGGGCCCGAGCGGC
>JAKDNL010000770.1 GCA_030451825.1 Pseudonocardia sp.
GGCGGGCGTCGTTCGGGGTGCTGCTCGCCCAGTTCGGCGACATCGCCGCGCAGACCCAGCAGGCCCTCGACGCACAGCAGCGCCAGCTCGGGGCGATCCTGGACCGGGCCGCCGAGGTCGCCCGCACCGTCGCCGCCCCCGAAGCAGCCGCCTACGAGGTCGACCAGGTGCAGCGCGAGACCGGGGTCCGCATCGCCGAGGCCCACGGCGCGCAGGCCAGCGCCGAGCGCGACGCCCGCGAGCAGCGCCGCCGCGCCGAGGCCGAGGCCGAGCAGCGCGCGCAGGCCGACGACGCCGCCGAGGAAGCGCTCACCCAGCTCGACGCCCTACGGGCCGAGACCGCCGAGCAGGTCGCCCGGATCACCACCGAGACCGATGCCCAGGTCGCGGACGCAGCGGAGCGGGTCGAGCAGGCCGTCGGCGCCCAGACCGCAGCCGAGCAGGAGCGCGACCGGGTCCGCGCTGAGGCGGCCGAGCATGTCACCGCCGCGCGCGCCGAGGCCGACCGGCACCGGACCGACGTCGAGGCCGAGCGGGACCGGGTGGTCGCCGAGCGCGACGCACGGGCGCGCGAGGAGATCGAGCAGGCCCGCGCCGCGGCCGATGCCCGGGTGGCCGCCGCCGAGCAGACCGTCCAGGACACGCAGAGCCAGGCCCGGACCGAGGTGCTGGCCGCGCAGCAGCAGGCCGCCGAAGCCGGCTCCGCACAGACGAGGGCCGAGGCCGACCGGGCCGCCGCCGAACGCCGCGCCGGCGAGGACCGCGTCGCCCTGGAACGGGTACGGACCGAGCTCGAGGCGCTGCGCACCGACCACCACGACGAACTCGCCACCACCCGCCGGGAGGCCGCCGAGGAACGGGCCGCGCTGCGCCACGAGGCCAGCGAGCAGCTCACCGCAGTCCTGGCCCGATTCGACACCACACCCGCCGCCGACACCACCACCACCAGCACCCCGCCGACGCCTGCGCGGCGCGGCCGGGGGAAGTCTGCCGCCGAGTAGCCCCGCGCCCGCGGGTCCTCGCCGACAACCCCCGAGGCGGTTCAGCGGGGTTTGCTTCCGCTGGACGTGCAGCTCAGACCAGGTTCCGGCTCGTACGGTCTCGCGGATTCTTCCGTTCGGCCATGAACTGTCGGTCGTGTGTCGCACACTCGCGGGTGCTCGACCGTTGCGCGCGAGTCGGGGGGGCGCAACGTGCATCGGGTCATCAGGAGGGGGGCCCGAGGTGGGCGGCACGAAGAAGAACCGCTGGCGGCGAACAACGCCGGCGCACACCGACAAGCCGGCCGGCGCCGGCCCGGAGCCCGGGTCCCCGGCCGTCACGGCGGAGCTCGGCCGCCGCGGGAACCGCGGCCGGCGCGGCCCGGGCGGCCCGCACCGCGCGGATCGACACCGCCGCGCATCTGCGTCGGGCCGAGGTCGCGCGCCGGTGGGAGATGACCAAGGTCGTGTCGGGGATGGACATGTGGCGCGAACACCTGCGCGCCCAGGCCGGCTCCTACCGTGGCCAAGTCGCTGATGCCGTGATCGACGAACTCGCCCGGGGATGTCCTGCTCGGCGGGTCCGGGGTGGCGCAGCCTTACCCGGTTGGGCTGGCCGACGCCGCGCAGGCGCGGTGCTCGACCGCCGCGCCGACGACCTTGATACCGCCACCCTCTACGTGGTGTCGCCGTCGATGTGCGATGTCGTGATCGCCGCCGCGCAGACCCTCACCCTCCACGACCTCGCCCTGCTCGGCCCCGAGGACCTGCCCCAGCCCGACCGGGCTGATCATGTTGCCGTTCCCGCTGATCGTGCGCACCGTCGGCGGCGGGCTCAGTGATGACCGCGCCTACCTGTGGCACACCCCCGCCCAGGTCCAGCCACCGCAACCGGTGATCCAGCCCGCAGCAGTGGCCCGGACGCTGCGCCACCTGCTCACCGCCACCGCGCCCGACGGCCGGTTGCCCACCGCCGAGGTGCGCGACGCGATGCGGGTCACCTCGTTCATGGACGCGCACGGCTCGGTCCGCCCCGACAGCTTTCGCGACATGGCCGCCATGGGCGCGGCGGCCGGGACCCCACTGCCGGCCGCTGCTGGCCGACTCCACCCGAACCCTGCCGTTCCAGCCCCACGATCAGCCCGGTACTGGCAACACCGGTGGGTCGTGCGGATGCACAATCCGCGGGGCGGGTCGCCGCGTAGCTCGTGACCGGAACTGCCCGGTTCCGGTGACGGCCGTCTCGTGAACACGAGTTCCGGACGCGGCCCGTAAGCCGATCTTGTTCCGGACATGCCACCGGCCGTGGTGGCATCCTGAGCTTGTGCGGAGCAGAAGATCGAGACAGCTGCAGTTGACATTGGCTCAGGCTGCGCGCCTGGGGCAGGCGGCATGGTTCTTCGGCAATCTATGAAGCGCTCGTTGGGATGCCGCAGCTGCTCGCCGAGACGGGCGCTGCCAGGGGGCGCGGGCTGCTTGCAGTCGGTAGCCCGGTTCGTTACTTCGCGCCGGTTGCGCCTCTCGCGGTCGCCGCGAACGCGCTCTCCCTCATCGGCAGGTGGCGCAGCAACGAGGAGGCAGACCGAGATCGCATCGCCGTTGCGGGAGCGACGACCGCAGTCTCGGTCGCCATCAGCGCCTACCTGATCCGCGTCATCAACATCCCCTTGCTCACGGA
>JAKDNL010000771.1 GCA_030451825.1 Pseudonocardia sp.
GGCCTGCCGGGGCGGCGGCGCGCGTGGAGGGGCCGGGCGGGGCCGGGGACTCCGGGGGGAGGGCGGGACGACGATCGGTCACGGGTGCTCCCTCGCGGACACGGCACCGCGTCCACTTCTGCGCTGGGCCGGCCGGCCCTGACGCGAGACGTGCCGACGGGGCGAAGGACCGTCAAGGTCCTCCGGCCGGCACGCCCGCGAGGGCCGGGTGCCGGCCCTATCGGGTGCGTGTGACACCACGTTCAGGGCCTCCCGGGCGGGACGCATCGGATACGTACCGCCAACCCGGACGCTACTAGTGGTCACCCTGGTGCGGTCAACAACAACTTGCTGTGACGAGCGGCCGTTCAACCGCAGTGGAACAGAAGTTACCCACCGTTCACCGTCCGTACGACACCGTCCGACGTCACCATCATGTAATGAGCCACGACCGGTCGGCGACCGTCCGGGCTAGCCGGTTGAGCCACCTGCCGTACCGCCGAGAACCGGTGCGGCACCGACCCGTTCCAGGTCGCGCTGCAGGTCTGCGGGGGTGACCGGCTCGTCGAGCAGGCTCCGCAGGTTCGCGACGGGGTCCGTACCGGGCCGGGCGAGCCACGCCGCGACCAGCGGACGGCCCTCGGCATAGGTGGTGGCGTAGGACCGCCACTGCGGATGGTCGAGGAACGAGAGCATCCGGCGGGCCCGCCCGTCGTCGACGATCAGCCAGCGGGACAGGTGGGCGGCGACCTCGTCCGGGCCGGCGCCGTCGCGGTGACGCATCAACGCGGCGTCCTGGCGGACCCGGCCGAGCATCGTCAACGCCGACTCGACCTCCTCGGCCAGGGCGCCGTCCACGGCCAGGCCGACGTCGTCGAGCACCTGCTGCGCGACCGCACCCCAGCCGGGGCCGGGCAGGACGTCGAGCGCGGCATCAGCCATCCCCTCGGCGAGCAGGCCCTGCGGACTGTGCACCAGGCGCAGGCGCATCTCGGGCCGCTCGGCGGCGGCCGCGGCGGAACGGCAGTACTGGGTGTGGTGACCCGGGTAGGCCTCGTGGACGACCAGCGGCAGCAACTGGCCGCGCCGCAGACGCGAACCGCCGCTGACCGCGATCCGGCTGCGGTGCCCGCCGAGGTGACGGGTGAACGCCGTCCAGGGCCGGTCCGGGACCACGTCGTGCTCGACCGCCTCCCCGGCCGGGAGCGAGACCAGCTGCCCGGTACGGCGACGCATCTCCGCGGTCATCGCCGCCACCGCATCGACCAGTCGCTCCGGCGGGATCCGATCGCAGTCGCGGTACTCGGCCATCCGCCCGGCCAGCGGGCCGGCGCCGGGTAGCAGCTCACCCAACCGGCGGTGGGCCTCCCGGTAGACGTCCGGGTCGCCCGCCCGGGGCGGCACGCCGTAGCTGGCTAGCACCTCCTCGGCGAACGGGACGTGCTCACCGGTGACGATCCGGATCCGGCAGTCCAGCGCGCGCAGCTGCGCGGCGACGTAGCGCTCGCGACGGGGGGACAGCCCGGCGTCGGGAAGCTCCCGGATCAGGCGCTCGGCCTGCCGCGACAGCACGAGCGGATCCGGAACGGACTCGTCCGCGACGTGGCGGCGCAGAGTCACGTCGGCAACCGGGCCGTCGAGCAACCCCGGGACCAGCCGATCCAGCCGCAGCGCCAGCAACGTGACATCACGGAGCAGCAGCGCACGGGGCACGAACGAACCCTACGACCCTTCGCGCCGCCGCACCGGGGAGCGAGCCTGTCACACAGAGCACTCACCACGACGTGACCCGATCCGCGGTACGCGTCCGTTCGGGCGGTCACGGCTACCGTGGGTGACCATTTCACGGGGTCCGCGCCTCGACAGAACAGGCCGAGGTATCACCGAAATGAGGAGTATCCACACCTAAAGTAATGATGTAGCCCAATAGTGTGGCTGGATTTGGTCGCACCGGATCCGGGGGATAGATTGTGCTCAGTCGGTGCGGGCTCCCCCCTCTCTGACAACGCATCGACAGGTAAGAGACCGGCTTCGCGCCGCCTCGAGACTCAACTGGAGTAGAACTGTGCTGAAGAAGGCTGGAATCGTCGTGGCGGCGTCCGCCGCATCCCTGCTCGCGATCAGCCCGCTGGCCTTCGCCGGCGACGGCGGCCACGACGGCGGCGACAAGGGCGGCCACGGCCACCACGGCTCCGCCAACGTCATCGACAAGGACTCGAAGGGCCTCATCTCGGGCCTCAACGGGAACAACGTCAACGTCCCGATCCAGGCCTGCAACAACAACGTCCCGGTGAACGTCCTGGGCGTGCAGGTTCCGGTCGAGGACGCCTCCGCGCTGAACGGCCTGACCGGTGCCCTGGGCATCCTGGGCGACGCCAAGGCCAAGAGCGGCGACTCGGTCACCGACCAGTCGGACAACTGCGGCCAGGACTCGGGCGCCGGCGACAGCATCGACTGAGTCGGAAAAACCCATAGGGTTCCTCGGAAAGCCCCGGAGCGTTGAGCTCCGGGGCTTTTTCGTGCGCCCGAAACATCTACTGGACGTGACCGTTTCGTGGTCGCTCGCCCGAGCCTTGTCCACCGAATGTGCACACGTAATGCGGTCAACCTCCGGACGGCTCCGCCGACCGGGTGTACTGGCGCTTACCGAACGGGCGCACGCCCGCGGATCTAAGGT
>JAKDNL010000772.1 GCA_030451825.1 Pseudonocardia sp.
GGAGCCTGGAGTCCGCTCCGGCCTGCCCGTCCCCCGCCCCGGGCGCCGCTGCCGGGGGCGCCGCCGCCCGGGGCGCCGGCAACCAGGGCGCCGGCAACGGCACGTCCGCCGGCGATACGGAGTTGTTCGGTTCCTGGGACGACGAGAGCACTCGCGTCCTCCCCCGGGTCCCGGGTGCCGCCGAGGCCTCGACCCAGAAGATGCGCGCCACGGGCCCGGCCGCCGGTGCCACTGCCGCGATGACCGCCGCCACGGGTCCTACGGATCAGGTTCCCGGTGGCACCGGTGACGGCGGTCCCCCGCAGGCCGCGTCCGGCCCGTCCGGCGGCGGCGACGGCCCGACCGGTCAGGATCCGGACGCCGGCCCCGGTCGTCCGCGTCGCACCGGCCTGCTGGTCGCCGGGGTCGTGGTCGGCATCGTCGTGCTCGCCTACCTCGGCGACCTGCTGTTCAGCTCGGGCAGCGTCCCGCGCGGAGTCACGGTGGCCGGTCAGGAGATCGGCGGGCTCTCCCGCGCCGCCGCGATCGAGCGGCTGCAGGCCGTCGTCGAGCCGCGCTCGGAGCAGCCGGTACAGGTGACCGCGGGCCCGGTGCGCAGCGAGATCGACCCGAAGACAGCCGGGCTGTCGGTGGACTACCACGGCACGCTCGACCAGGCAGGCTCGCAGCCGCTGAACCCGATCACCCGCGTCTCGTCGTTCTTCACCACGCGCGAGGTCGGTGTCGTGAACAAGGCCGACGAGCGATCCGTGCGCACCGCGATGGAGCAGCTGGTCCCGGTCGTCGACCGTGAGCCGAAGGAGGGCACCGTCCGGTTCGAGGACCTGAAGCCGGTCCCGGTCGCCCCGGAGCCCGGCCAGCGCCTCGACGTCGATGCCGCCGTCCGCACCCTGGAGCAGCAGTGGGCCAGCGGCGCGCCGGTCGCCCTGCCGCTGATCATCGAGCAGGCCGCGACCACCCCCGACGACGTGCAGCAGGCCATCGACGACGTCGCCAAGCCCGCCGTCTCGGCGCCGCTGACCGTGACCGGTGAGGGCGCCAACGCCACCGTCGAGCCCGCGGACATCGCGAAGGCCCTGACGTTCAAGGCCGACCCGGACGGTGCTCAGAAGCTCGTCCCGCAGATCAACGTCGAGTCGCTCACCGACGTGGTGTCCCCGCAGCTGAAGAAGACCGAGAAGCCGGGCGTGGACGCGACGCTCGACTTCGCGGCGAACCCGCCCAAGGTCGTCCCCTCACAGGACGGGCGCGGCATCGACTACAAGGCCTCGTTCGCGAACCTGCTCCCGGTACTGACCGGCACCGGCCCGCGCACGGTGCCCGCGATCTATACGGTGAAGCCGCCGGACATCACGACGGCGAAGATCCAGTCCCTGGGCAACGCCGGCGAGATCAGCACGTTCACCACCGGCGGCTTCTCGGCCGACTCCGGGCAGAACATCAAGCGCGCGGCCGAGGCCATCGACGGGCAGATCGTCCAGCCCGGCGAGACGTTCAGCCTCAACGGCGTGACCAACCCGCGGGACGCCTCCCGCGGCTACGTCGAGGCGGGGATCATCGAGGACGGCCACGCGGCCCGCGGCATCGGCGGCGGGGTGTCGCAGCTGGCGACCACGCTCTACAACGCCTCGTACTTCGCCGGGATGGTCGACGTCGAGCACAAGGAGCACAGCTACTACATCAGCCGGTACCCGGCCGCCCGCGAGGCGACGGTGTTCGACGACATCATCGACGTCAAGTTCCGCAACGACGGCCCGACAGCCGTGCTGATCAAGACCGCGTGGACCCCGAGCAACATCACGGTCAAGTTCTTCGGCACCAAGCGCTACGAGGTCACGTCGAAGCCGGGGCCGAAGACGAACTTCACCGACCCGCAGGTGGTAACCATCCCGCCGGGAGAGCCCTGCAGCGCGAGTAAGGGTTCGCCGGGCTTCACCACCACCGACACCCGGACCATGCGGGAGGTGCAGACCGGTGAGACGACCAGCAAGACCCGCACCGTGAAGTACAACCCGCAGCCGATCGTGAAGTGCGAAGGCTAGGAGCCCCCTTCGAGGGGTCAGGAACCCCCTTCGGGGGCTGACGAGACGCGTCTCACATCCCTAAACTGCGACATTCCACTCGCCGAACCAGGGAACGGGGCCGGAGATGCGGATCGCGGACGTACTGAACGGCAAGGGCACGCAGGTCACGACCGTCACGCCGACGACGGCGGTGTCCGAGGTGCTCCGGCTGATCGCCCAGCAGAACCTCGGTGCGCTGCCGGTCATCGACGCCGATCGGCTGGTCGGCATCGTCTCCGAACGCGACGTCGTGCGGCGCCTGCACGAGCGCGGCGTCGACCTGCTCACCGTGACCGTCGCCGAGATCATGACCAGTGACGTCGTCACCTGCGACCCGACCGACGAGGTCGGTGAGCTGGCCAAGATCATGACCGAGCGCCGGGTCCGGCATCTGCCGGTGATCGTGGACGGACGGCTGGCCGGCATCGTCTCGATCGGCGACCTGGTCAAGGCCCGGATCGACATGTTGGAGCAGGAGCGTCAGCAGCTCGAGTCCTACATCTCCCAATAACGCCCGTGCGCGGATATAGCAGCCGGGGCCCCGGGATGAGCGGCCCCCCGTTGAACCCGGCACGCCCCGGGGGTTTTTA
>JAKDNL010000148.1 GCA_030451825.1 Pseudonocardia sp.
TCGGTGGCGTAGAGCGCGGCGTAGGCCTGGTCGCAGGTCTGGGCCGGGATGTTCTTCGTGTTCACGTCGTCGACGAGGGCCTTCGCCGCCTGGTCGGTCAGGGCGGCGCAGGCGCCGGGGAAGTCCCGGTCGAGCAGATCCTGGGTGTAGCCGGTGAACGTGGCCTGCACGGCGTCGCGGGCCTGCGCCGCCGGATCCGGGGCGGTGGGGCCGGCATCGGTCGCGGCACCGGAGCAGGACGTCAGGACGGCGACGAGCACGGCGGCGGCCCCGGCGGCTCCGGCGAGACGGGTGAGCATGATCGGACGGTACTGCGGCCCGGTGGGCTCACCTCCGGCGCCGGGTGCGGTTCGCGCACCCGATGCAGGTCGTCGTGGCGGGCAACGCCTCCAGCCGCTCGTCGGCGATCGGTGCACCGCAGACCTCGCACCGGCCGTAGGTGCCGGCGGCGAGGCGTCCGGCGGCGCGCTCGAGGTCGGTGACGTCGCGGCGGGCCGCCTCGAGCAGACCCTGCAACTGGGCGCGCTGCACCGCGATCGTCACGCCCTCGGGATCGTGTTCGTCGTCGTGGCTGGTCAGCGACTGCTCCTCGGCGAGCGAGTCGAGCTCGCGCGCCAGTGACGCCGCGCGCGCGGCGGCGACGGTCCGGTGCTCGCTCAGCGTGGCGGGGTCCATCCCGGTTCCAACCACGGCGGCGTCGCGGACGTTCCCGCTACTCGGCGCGGGTGGGCTCGCGCGCCGGCCGCGTCGCACCCCGGAACCGCAACGCGATCAACCCGGACATCACCATCATCGCCGCGACCACCCACATCCCGGACTTCGCGTTGCCGGTGAGCTCCTGCAGCAGCCCGGTCACGTACGGGCCCGCGAACCCGGACAGGTTCCCGAACGAGTTGATCAGCCCGATCCCGGCGGCCGCGCCGACGCAGGAGAGGAACGCGTTGGGCAGCGACCAGAACGGCGGGATCGCCGCGAACACGCCGATCGCACAGATCGTCACGCACACCATGACCAGCAGCGGCGAGTTCATGTAGAGCGCCGCCGCGATCCCGACGGCCCCGAGGAACGCGGGGACCGCGACGTGCAGCGCGCGTTCGCCGGTCCGGTCGGAGTGCCGCGCCCATGCCACCATCGTGATCGACGCGATGGCGTAGGGGATCGCCGTCACCAGCCCGGTCTGGACCAGCGAGAACGACGTGCCGAACTGCTGCTGGAAGCCCTTGATGATCGTCGGCAGGAAGAACGCGAGCACGTAGAGCCCGAACACCACGCCGAAGTAGACCAGGCTCAGCGCGATCACCTTCGGGTTCGCCAGCGCCTGCCGGATGCCGACCTCGCCGGGCACCTCGCGGGCGTCCTCGGCGGCGATCGTGTCCTCCAGGGCGGCGGCCTGCTCCCGGGAGAGCCACCTCGCCCGGTGCGGGCGGTCGGGCAGCAGGAACAGCACCGCGATGCCGAGCAGGATCGTCGGGATGCCCTCGAGGAAGAACATGAACCGCCAGCCGGCGTCGAAGCCCAGCAGACCGTCGCCGTGCGCGATCAGCAGCGTGGAGATCGGCCCGCCGAACACCGAGGAGAGCGGCACCGCCAGGAAGAACAGCGCCACGATCCGCGCCCGGTCCACCCGCGGGAACCAGTAGGTCAGGTACAGGATGATGCCGGGGAAGAAGCCGGCCTCGGCGACGCCGAGCAGCACCCGCACGATGTAGAAGCTGACCTCGCCCTGCACGAACGCCGTGGACGAGGCGACGATGCCCCAGGTGACCATGATCCGCGCGATCCAGAGCCGGGCGCCGACCTTGTGCAGGATCACGTTGCTGGGGACTTCGAAGAAGAAGTAGCCGACGAAGAACAGCCCGGCGCCGAGACCGTAGGCGGCGGCGGACAGGCCGATGTCGGCGTTCATGGTCAGCGCGGCGAACCCGACGTTGACCCGGTCGACGTAGTTGAGCAGGTAGGCCAGCCCCAGCAGCGGCAGCAGCCGGAGGGTGGCCGCCCGCACCGCCGCCCGGGTCGGGCCCGGGTCCCCGTCCGGCCGGACGGGGACCGGATCGCTCTCGCTGTTGTGGGGCGTCTGGGCGGCCGGGACGGACCAGCGACCGGGCAACAAGGACGGCTGGTCGCAGGAGAAGGACTCCTACGGTGAGCACTGGGTCACCGACACGGTGGGCTTCGCCGGTCCGGACGAGCGCTACATTGTCGCGATCATGTACCAGGTCCCGCCCCAGGGCACCCTCGACGACGGCGTGCACGCCGTCAGCTACGTCGCGGCGCTGCTGTTCGGTGCGCCGGTCCCGGCCCCGGTGACGATCCCGGAGCCGGACGGCTGACCCCGACCCGCTCGCCCCGGCGAGCGTCACGTAGTGGTGGCCGGTATCGCCAGGACGTGACGCTCGCTCCGCCGGCTCGGAGAAGCTGCGTTCAGGTGCGCATGGCCCCGGCACATCCCCCGCTCGGGATCGCCGGCATGCAGCTCCTCGCTACGCGCGCTGACCTTCGCGCCGCGCGACCGCTGCAGTGACGCGACCGCGGCCGCGAGCGCGTCCGGATGCCGAGCGCGCGACCCGATACCGAGCGCGCGTCCCTGGGCAAGCGCGTTCCAGGACGGGATGCGCTCGGGCTCAGGGAGCCAGCCAGGTGTGCGCGGTGCGCCGCGAGACGCCCAGCGCGCGGGCCATCGCGCTGATCTCCAGACCCCGCTCCTGTCCGGCCGCGAGCAGCGCCTTCTGCTCCTGTCGCGGCGAAGGGTCCTGCGCCGCGGTCTCCCGCATGCGGGACAGCAGCGCCTCGGCCTCGTCGCTCGCACCGGCCCGGCTGCGACCGGCGCCGGGGCGGGGGAACCTGCGCACCTCGTCGGCGTCCCACCGCTTGCGGCGACGCTCGTCGGTGCCGGGCAGCGGGGCGGGGGCCTGACCGCGGCTGACGTAGCCGACCCAGGTCGTCGTCTTCACACCCCAGTGCTGCGCGCACTCAACGCTGGTCCAGGTCTCGGCGATGGCGTCCACCCCCTCGTGCTCGTGATGCTCGGACACCTCCGGAGGCTATGTTCCCGGACGCTCGGCGAACTCGGCCCGGACCCCGAGCAGGCGCACCGGACGGTCCGGGGCCATCGCCTCCAGGACGGTCCGTGCGACCGCGGCGATCTCGTCCCCGTCGCGTCCCGGCGCGGTGATCGCGGCGCTGCGGGTGCGGGTCAGGAACGGCGCCAGACGGACCTTCACCCCGACCCGGGCGACGTCGCGGTCCTCCTCGGCGACGTCCGCGGCGACCCGGTGCGCGAGCGTCGTGACCTCCGCGCGCAGTCGTTCGTGATCGTCCACGTTCTGCGGGAACGTGGTCTCCCGGCTGCGCGAGCGCGGGACGTAGCGACCGGTCTCGAGTTCGGTACGGCCCATCCCGCGCCCGAGCGAGACGTAGTAGGGGCCCATCCGCGGGCCGAGGCGTTCGGCGACGTCGCCGGGGCGGGCCTGCGCCAGCGCGGTGACCGTGGTCAGCTCCAGCTCGGCCAGCTTGCGGGCGGTCTTGCGGCCGATCCCGGGCAGTGCCTCCGGGGTGCGCTCGCCCATCGTGGCGAACCAGTTCCGCGCCGTCAGCTCGAACACCCCGCCCGGCTTGCCGAAGCCGGTGGCCGTCTTCGCTCGCAGCGTGTTGTCGCCGATCCCGACCGCGCAGGACAGGTGTGTGTGCTCGGCGACGTCGTGCCGGACCCGGTCGGCGAGGACGTGCGGATCGGAGTCGGTGCCGACGAACGCCTCGTCCCAGCCGATCACCTCGACCGGCTCCCCGGTGGCCCGCAGCACGTCCATGACCTCGTCGGAGGCGACCTGGTAGGCCTGCTTGTCCGAGGGCAGGAACACCGCGTCCGGGAGCTTGCGGCGGGCCAGATACATCGGCGTCCCGGACCCGACGCCGTGTGCGCGGGCCTCGTATGACGCCGTCGCGACGACCGCCCGCTCGCCCGGCGCCCCGGTCCCGCCGACGACGACCGGACGCCCGGCGAGCTCGGGCCGGCGCAGGATCTCGACCGCGGCGATGAACTGGTCGAGGTCGACGTGCAGGATCCAGCGCGGCACGAGCGTCGGCCCCGGACTACGAGCCGGCTGCCGGCCCGCTGCGCAGGACCGCGGCCACCCAGCGCGTCGACGAGCGGTCGGTGCAGCTGGCCAGCAGCTCCGCCTGCTCGAGCGCGGCGCCGTCGCTGCGCCGGTGCTCGAACTCGGCACGCAATGCGTCCGGGTCGGTCACCGGCTCGCCGGCGAGCACCGTCGTCGGTCCGGCCAGCCCGAGCTGGGCCACGAGCAGCCGGAACGCGCGGAACCCGAGCACCCGCATGCCGGGGGAGAGGGCCTGCCAGGCGGCCGGGCCCTGCGGGGTGGTGGCGACCGAGGCCACCGAGATGACGCCGCCGTCGAGCAACGCCCACGCGTCGACGGCGGGCAGGTGCGGTTCGCGGGTGGACGCGGCCGGCAGGTCGTGGCCGGCCAGCCAGCGACGCACGCGGGGCCGGACGTCCCACCGCACGTCGAAGATGCCGGCCGCGAGGTCGGAGCCGGTGAGGACGTCGTTCCAGGCGGGCGGGCCGCCGAGATCGCCGGTATCGGTCTGGATCGCCATGAAAGCCCCCCGGAGCCACAGCATCGTGCCCGATGCGGAGGATCGGGGTGCCAGGATACGGCGTTGCGCCGGCCCGGACAGTGCAGAGAGCTGTCGTCCACCCGCCCGGATGACGTCGGAGCTGTCGCGGACACCGCCGAATGGTCGATCCTGTGCGCCGACCTGCGAATTCTCACTCTCGGTAGTATCGATCTACGATGTCGGAGGGATATGTGGCACGATCGTGCTACTCCGGAGGGCGCCGTAACGAGGCAGGATGTCCCCAGCGATCCACAGATGACGACCGCGTGGAGGCGACATGGACAGCCAGCACGACACGGTCCCGGCCGCGAACCCGGGGATGATCCCGGCGGCGCGTACGCCGGTGGAGGGTCTGGAGTCGCTGCCCGGGGGTCGCGGGATCGCCGACGCCGAGCGTGGCCGGGTCCTGGTCCGCTATGCGCGGCTGATGCGCAGCGGCCGTCCGGAGGTGTGCCGTCCCGGCCGGCGTGAGCTGGAGGGAGACCCGCGGATCCAGGGTTTCGGGAGCGACGGCAAGGTGATCTACCCGGACCGTCGGTCGGCCGAGTGCTCGGCACGCGAGCTGGAGAGGCTCGGGAGCCGTCCGCAGCGGGCGTACCTGTGCCGGCGTTCGCGTCGCGGGCATTTCCACCTGACGACCGATCTCCCGGTCGAGCGTCGTCGCGAGTCCCTGCAGAGCATCATCCCGCAGCAGCGCGCCTCGCGCTGAGCCGTCGAGCCATCGAGCAGCCGTCGGGGTCCTCCTGCCGCGCCCGTAGGGGCACGACCACGCGCACCGTTCCGGGTCCGGCGAACGGAGCAGGAGTGATGCGCGGCACAGTGTGATCGTCTACCGTGGTGTGGCGGCCATCACCCAGGTCGCTCGAGTCGTGTCGGTCCGGGTCCTCCCCGGACGGCTCCGGTCCACCACCTGCGAGGTCATGCTTGTGAACCCCCACCTGCTGCGGGAACGCGTCGCGTCGCTGTCCGAGAACGTCGAGGGGAACGCGCTGTCGCGTCTGGCCGCACACAAGGCCACGGCGGACGCCTGTCGCGAGCGGGCGCGCGAACGCCGTTCCGAGCTGGAGCGGGTGCTCGCGGGTTCCGACGGCGCGTGCAGCGCGCTCGAGCTGATGCTGGAGCTGGACGCGCTGGAGCGGGTCCAGGACAAGATCGATAATCGGCTGGCCGACCTGTGCGACTCGCTGAGCGAGCCGCGCGGCCATCGCTACGGGGACGCGCAGCCGGCCTGATCGGCGGATCTGCGCCGAGGGTCCCGCCGGACAGGCACGACGGCCCCGCCCGCACCTGCACCCCGGACGTGATTCGATGGCCCGGACGCCGCCGATGACCGTGACGGCGTGTCTGCCGAACCCGGGAAAGGGGAGCACGTGCGCGCTGTGCAGGTCGTCGAGCTGGGAGGACCGTCCGCGGTCCAGGTCCGCGATGTGGAGCCGCCGGTCCGGGAGGACGGGAACGTCCTGGTCGACGTCGCCGCGGCCGGGGTGAACTTCCCGGACCTGCTGTTGACCAAGGGGATGTACCAGTACAAGCCGGATCCGCCGTTCACCCTCGGCTCCGAGTGCGCCGGCACGGTGCGTGAGGTCGGCGAGGGCAGCCGCTACGCGGCCGGCGACCGGGTCGTCGCGTTCACGATGGCCGGCGTGTTCGCCGAGACCGTTTCCGTGCCGGAGGCGGCGGTGCTCCCGCTGCCGGACTCGGTGGATTTCGCGGCCGGCGCGTGCCTGCCGATGAACTACCTGACCGCGCACTTCACGCTCGTCACCCGCGGCGAGCTCCGCGAGGGGCAGACCGTGCTGGTGCACGGCGCAGCCGGTGGTGTCGGCACCGCGGTGGTCCAGCTCGCGGCCGCGCTCGGTGCCCGGGTCATCGGGGTCGTCTCGACCGAGCGGAAGGCCGAGGCCGCGCGTCGTGCCGGTGCGCACGAGACCGTGCTCGCCGAGGGGTTCAGGGATGCGGTCAGGGAGCTGACCGGGGGCGCCGGCGTCGATGCCGTGGTCGACCCGGTCGGCGGTGACCGGTTCACCGACTCCCTGCGCAGCCTCGCCCCGCTGGGCAAGATGCTCGTCGTCGGTTTCACCGCGGGCGACATCCCGACCGTGAAGGTCAACCGGCTGCTGCTGGGCAACATCGACGTCCGGGGTGTCGGCTGGGGCGCGTTCGCGCTGCCCCGCGAGGGCTTCGTCGCCCAGGAGTGGGAGGAGCTGACCCCGCACATCCTCTCCGGGGCGCTGGACCCGCTGATCAGCGACCGTTTCCCGTTCGAGAAGGCCGCGGACGCGCTGTCGCGGCTCGACGACCGCGTGGTCACCGGCAAGGTCGTCCTCGAGGTCTGAGACAAGCGCGCGGAACCGAGATCAGCCGGTCGGTTCCAGGTCGCGGCGCAATGCTGTGCGTGGGCGTGGCGTCGTGGGAGATGCCGGGGCCGGCGAACTCGACGAGGTCCGTTGGGCGGGTGTGGGTTCTGTGGCCGGCCCGTCGCGGCCGCGGTGTGCTGCCGCGGGTCCGTGCTGACCGGTCTGCTCCAGGGCGTGCAGTGCCATGCCGCGGTGGGCCGCGACCCCGCAGCGACGCAGGAACCGGTCCAGCTCGCGCGCGGCGTCGGCCGGACGGCGGGCTTCGGCCCACGCGGTCAGCTCGGCCTCGGCGACGTCGGTGCGGACCCCGGACAGGCGCACGCAGACGTACTCGATGTCCTCGTCGGCCAGCTCGCCCGGAGCCGGCACGTGCAACCCCTGCTCGACCAGGTGCTGGTGCACCGCCCACAGGCCCATCGGGGTCAGCGTGACCACCGTCGGGTCCGGGTCGTCGCGCTGGGCCAGATCGACCAGGTCCGCGAGCTCGTCGGAGTCCAGCGTCTCGCCGAGCTCGATCGCGCCGAGCAGCTCCATCGCGTCGAGCAGCGCGGTGACGTCGCGGCGCCAGAGCCGCTGCTCGACGTCACCGGCGAGGTCGTCGACGACGCAGCCGCAGTCGGCGTTGACGGTGTCGCGCACCAGCCGGTGGAATCGCTCCAGCGGGATCGGGCCGCCGCCGGCGGCGTAGAGGCTGACCCACAGCATCGGGAACGCCTGCGCCAGCGACATGCCGAACAGCGACGGCGCGCCGAAGACGTCGGTGCCGCCGAGGTTGTCGCCGAGGCGCCCGACGGACTCGAACACCCGCTGCCACAGCTCGATCGGCCGGCTCAGCACCGGTGCGGCGCTCTTGACCGGCACCAGCCTCCCGCACACCGGGCGCACCAGGCGTGCGGCGCGGGCCCAGCGCAGCAGCAGCGACACCTCCGGCAGGTCGTCGCTGGTGCGGGCCTTGTCGCGGTAGATGTGGTCCAGGTCCAGGTGCCGCGCGAGGTCGAGCGCGTCCGCCCGGTTCAGACGCCCGTCCGAGGTGAGTCGGCGGCCGGCGCGGACCCAGCGGGTCAGCTTGCGCAGCTGGTCCAGGGCGACGCTCTGCTCGGCGGCCCGCACCAGGGTGGCCGCGCCCGGCAGCAGCACCGGCGGCAGCTCCGGACTCGGATCGGTGCGCGCCGGGGTGTCCGCGTCGCGGCGCATGATCTCGGCCAGCGCATGCCGGTCGACGTCGGCCTCGCCGGAACCGGCCCGGTTCAGGAAGCGCTGGACGGCCGACGGGTCGGCCGGGTCCACACCGTGCCGGTAGAGCTGCACACCCCAGAACTTGCCGAGGTCGTAGTTGCGCTCGTCGGCGATCCCGTCGTGCAGGGCCGGGGTGGAATGGCGCACCTGGTCGTGCAGCACATCGGGGGAGTCCGACTGCGGGTCGAGCCAGTCGTGTGCGGCCAGGAAGTCGATCAGGGCATGGAACGCGGGCGGGACGTCGTCGGGCTCGAGCACGGTGACCTTGCGCGGGAACCACATGCCCAGCGCGTCGGCGACGTGCGAGCGGGCCCAGCGACCCAGCCGACGGTCACGGGCGTACTTGTAGTCGACGGCGGCGGCCACCAGAGCGGTGTCGACCTCGACCCGGTGGCGCCGGGCCCAGACGTGGAACTGCTCGAGTAGTCCGTTCCGGGCCTCGGCGTACCCCTGGTCGTCCCCCGGGGTGAACACGAGACGCATTCGGCCCACTGTGTCAGGTCCCTCCGTGGTCGTGGCCCGAGGGGGCGACTGATCAACTCACGCGGTGCGTGCGATCATCATCGACCCCTCGTGGGTGGTGCCCGGTGTCGTGTCGGGGCTCTCCTTGTCCAACGACCGCGACCGGCCGGGGTCACACCCGTCATCGGTCTCAATCGGGGGACGACCCGCCGCAGCGACGGCAACGGCCGGGTGCGGTCACCCGCACCCGGCCGTTGCTCTCGAGCCGTCGGTCAGTCCCCGGCCACCGGGGCCCGGCCGGATGTCTCCGCTCCCGGCTCCGCATCGCCGCCGGAGGCGTCCCCGGCAGGCGGTTCCTCCTGATAGTCACCGGGCTCGGTCATGGTGTAGCCGGGTCCGGTGCCCGGGCCGTAGCCCGGGCCGTTGCCGCCCTCGCCGCCGGCGCGCTCGGCCTCGGCGCGCTCGGCCTCGGCCCGCTCCTTCTCGGTGAACGGACGCACGCGGAGGTAGAAGTCGTCGCCGTGGCGCTCGGTGGCCCAGTCGACCGCCTGCTCCATGACCTCGGCGCCCTTGATGTCGCGCAGCATCATCGGGTCCCGGCGCAGGTCCCGCGACAGCGCGACGCAGAGCAACACCATGATCACCACGAACGGTGCGGCGATCAGGATGGTCAGGTTCTGCAGACCCTCCAGCGCATCCTCACCGCCGGTGACCAGCATCAGCACGGCCACGGCACCCATCACCGAGCCCCAGAAGATGACGACCCACCGGCTGGGCTCGATCGTCCCGCGCTGGGACAGCGTGCCCATCACGATCGAGGCGGCGTCCGCCCCGGAGACGAAGAAGATCCCGACCAGGAGCATCACCAGAAGGCCGGTGATGGTGGCCAGCGGGTAGGCCTGCAGGACCTGGAACAGCTGCACGTTCGCGTCCTCGGAGAACGTCGCGCCGCCCTGGGCCTGGTTGATCGCCGTTCCTCCGAAGATCACGAACCAGACCAGGCTCACCAGGCTCGGCGCCAGGATGACCCCGCCGACGAACTCCCGGATCGTGCGGCCGCGGCTGATCCGGGCCAGGAACATCCCGACGAACGGGGTCCAGGAGATCCACCACGCCCAGTAGAACACCGTCCAGGAGCTGAGCCACTCGAGCATCGGCTCGCCACCGCTGGCCTCGGTGCGCCCGACCATCTCGAAGAAGTCGGAGAAGTACGCACCGATCGAGGTGGGGATCAGGTCCAGGATGATCACCGTCGGGCCGACCACGAACACGAACAGGGCGAGCAGTCCGGCCAGCACCATGTTGATGTTCGACAGCCACTGGATGCCATTGCCGACACCGGAGACCGCGGACAGGATGAAGCACGCGGTGAGCACCACGATGATGATCGCGAGGACGCCGGGGCCGGGCTGGTCGGCGGTGAAGCCGCCGGCCTGCAGGCCGCCGCCGATCTGGTAGGCGCCGATGCCCAGCGACGCGGCCGAGCCGAACAGCGTCGCGAAGATGGCCAGGATGTCGATCGCCTTGCCGACCCCGCCCTCGGCCGCCTTCTTGCCGATCAGCGGGATGAACGCCTGGCTGATCAGCTGCTTGCGGCCCTTGCGGAACGTGCTGTAGGCGATGGCCAGGCCGACCACCGCGTAGATCGCCCACGGGTGCAGCGTCCAGTGGAACAGCGAGGTCGCCATCGCCACCTGCGCGGCCTCGGTGGACATGGGCTCGGCGGCCCCCGGTGGTACGGCCGTGGTGAAGAACGACAGCGGCTCGTTCACACCGAAGAACATCAGTCCGATGCCCATGCCGGCGCTGAACATCATCGCGATCCAGGACACCGTCCGGAACTCGGGCTGCTCGGCGTCGGTGCCCAGGCGGATCTTGCCGAAGCGGCTGAACGCGAGCCAGAGCGCGAACACGACGAACCCGGTCGCGGCGAGGATGAATCCCCACCCGCCGCCGCGGATCAGCCCGTCGAGCATCGCGCTGACGACGTTGCTCAGCGACGCCGGGCTGATCAGCCCCCATCCGAGGAAGATCAGCGCGAGCACCGCGGCGATACCGAAGACCGTCCAGTCCGTTTGCGACCGCCGGCTGTCGCTGGACGCCGGTGGGCCGTCCGGGCCGGTTTCCTGAGGTTGCTCTACCTGCGTCATGACCGGGTGCGCCCGATCGGGCGCTCCTCCCCTCGCACGTCGGCGGGCGGCGGGTCCGGACAATACGGTCTGATCCTGAACATTGCGACAGAGTATAGGCAGCCGCCGTCGCCCGCCCTGTGTGCGACCTCGGGCATCGCTGCCGGACGAGAGGTCTCGATTGGGTCTCGTGCGGCCCGAGGGTCGCACCCTCCGTGCCATCATCGGCGTTCGGCCGGGACGTTCGCGTCGTCGTGCGCAGGCGTCTGGTACCCGCAGGTCAGGGTGGAGGCCGCGGATGCGTAAGGGGTAGCGATGGCATCAACGACAGAAGGTCGCCCGGACACCCCCGCCGCGCGGGAGAAGGGACCGCGCGAGCCCAGCGGGATCGACCCGCTCGTGCTCGGAGTGTCGCTGAGCCTGGTGGTGGTGTTCTGCGTCGCCGGAGCGATCTGGCCCACGCAGATCGGCGACATCGGGGGCGTGGCGCTGACCTGGCTCGTCAGCCACGTCGGCTGGCTGTTCGTGCTCGTCTCCACCGGGTTCGTGGTCTTCGCGCTGGTGCTGGCGTTCAGCCGGTACGGGCGGATCCCGCTGTCCCGCAACGGCGAGCCCCCGGAGTTCTCCACGGTGTCCTGGGTGGCGATGATGTTCTCCGCCGGCATGGGCATCGGGCTGATCTTCTTCGGCGTCCAGGAGCCGGTGGCCCACTTCACCGAGGTGCCGCCGGGCAGTGGCGTGACCGCGGGCACCCCCGGGGCGATCCAGAACTCGCTGGCCTACACGTTCTTCCACTGGGGCCTGCACCCGTGGGCGATCTACGCGGTGGTCGCGCTGGCGCTGGCGTACTCGACGTTCAGGATGGGCCGGGGCAACCTGCTCAGCTCGCCGTTCCAGTCGCTGTCGCGCAGCGAGGACGTCAGCGAGACCGTCGGCGGCCGGTTCGTCAACATCTGGGCGATCGTGGCGACCAAGTTCGGCGGCGCCACCTCGCTGGGTCTCGGTGCGCTGCAGATCTCGTTCGGCCTCGCCGTCGTCACCGGCATCAGCGGACTGAACAGCCTGACCACGTCCCTGATCGTGATCGTGGTGCTGGTGTTCTTCGCCATCCTGTCCGCGATCAGCGGCGTCGGCAACGGCATCAAGTGGCTGTCCAACATCAACATGGTGATCGCGGCACTGCTGGTGCTGTTCGTCCTCATCGTGGGGCCGACCGTGTTCCTGCTGGACCTGATCCCGCAGGGCATCGGGGCCTACCTGACCAACCTGATTCCGCTGAGCTTCCGCGACCCGGCCTTCGGCGGCGTGGAGTGGTACTCCAGCTGGACGATCTTCTACTGGGCCTGGTGGATCTCCTGGGCCCCGTTCGTGGCCACGTTCATTGCGCGCATCTCCCGCGGGCGCACGATCCGGGAGTTCGTGCTCGGCGTGCTGGTCGTCCCGACCGTGGTGTCGGCGCTGTGGTTCACCGTGCTGGGCGGGGCCGGGATGAACGCCCAGCGCACCGGGCAGGCGGACATCGCCGGAGCCCAGGACGAGGCGGCGGCGTTCTTCAACCTGCTGCAGTCGTACCCGATGTTCATCGTGACCGGGATCGTCGTCATGTTCCTGGTGGCGATCTTCTGGGTCAGCGGCGCGGACGCCAGCGCCCTGGTGCTGGCCACGCTGTCGTCCCGCGGGAAGATCGAACCGAAGAACTGGCTGGTGGCGGTGTGGGCCGGGCTGGCCGCGGCGGTCGCGGCGGTGTTGCTCTACGTGGGCGGGCTGGACGCGCTGCAGACCTTCACGGTCATCGTGTCCGCACCGTTCATCCTCGTGATGATCGGGCTGTGCTGGGCCCTCTACGTCGACCTGCGGCGGGACCCGCTACGGGCACAGTCGGCCTCACCGGTACGCCAGACGCCGAGCCCGGGCGCGTACGCGACCGCCGGACTCAG
>JAKDNL010000149.1 GCA_030451825.1 Pseudonocardia sp.
CCACGAGTGCCCTCCTCGGCCTCGCCGTCGGCGTGGCCCTCCTGGGCCCATCCGGCAAGGATCTTCCCGGCCGTGGAACGGCCCACCTCGGCGGCATCAGCCAGCTCAACAGCGGTCGCTCCGGGCCGCACGGACAACGCCTCCCACAGCCGTGTGGCAGCGTGCGACCGCGGCTCCCGGCCACCTGGCGTGGCAACCGCCGCGTTGGCTGGTAAGGCCGGTTCGCCTACCACGTTCTCGACCGAACACAGTCGCGGCAATGGCGACAACTCGCCGCGGCGTACCGGTCGGCGGCTCGATGCGGAACTCGATGCAGACATGACAGCTCTCCCCTACAAACACTCCGATTGGCTCGATATCCTCGAGGCGTGTGGCCCGCCGGCGCGCGCTACCGAATGGTTCGGGCTACACATCTATGAACGCTTCCTTCAGTCGCGAAGTCAAGCCCGGCGAAGGCGCCCTCGAGATCGCCCGCGACACCACCTTAGCCGCCCGACGAACGACAGAACTCGGCGCGATACAACACCACCGACCGCACACCCGACCCGCTGTTCGTCGGCACGACCGATAGCGGACGGCCCCGTCTGGTGAGGCTTGGGGGAGAGGCCCGGCCCAGCGCCCCGAACCAGCATCGAGCCCCACCGGAGGCGACCACGAGTCGAATTCTCCGGGTAGCATGACGGCCCTTCGTCTGGGGCCTAGCCAGGGATACCACTCGACAGACACCCATCGGCTCTAAGCCGAAACCCCAGATGAGCCCCAAGACGAACACTGATACGGCCCCCAAGACTCTGCCGTAACTCGCACTCACCGAGGAGGCGTTGGCCCGCCCTGGTTTGAAATGGGGCGGCCACCGAACAGACAGCGCTGGGCGAGGATCTACTGCTATTCGCAACGGCCAGCGCCGTCGAACGCGCCAGGCTCGGCAGCGTCAGGACTTCTTGGCCGGGACGGTGTTTGCCGCCGGAGCCGCCATCGCCGGTTCCGCTGACGGGACACCGACGCGCCGACCGGATCATGAAGAGCCCGGGCGAGCGAGCAATACTCAGGTATTGGCGGTCCCAGCCGCCTGGGCGAGAACCTGGGCAGCGGTGGCGCGGGCGATGTCGGCGGCGGCCGCGTCATTCTCGACGAGGGCGGTGGTGATGGCCCCCTCCATCAACTGCACGATTTGTCGGGCGACAAAGGTTGGGTCATCCACCCCGCAGTCGGTGACGAGCTCGGCGACCCAGTCGCGGGTGCGAGTCTTGTGCTGGCGAACAGCGTGCCGGGCGGGGTGCGTGGGATCGGCCAGCTCGACCGTGGCGTTCACGAAGGCACAACCGCGGAAGCTGGGGGTGCTGAACCAGTCACGCAACGAATCGAAGATTCCGAGTACCCGATCCCGTGGGGACGCGCTACCCCGGGTTCCCGAGGCGAGTCGGTCGCGGTAGCGGGAATCGACGTGCTGTAGGCAGGCGACGATGAGGTCGGCTTTTGTGGGGAAGTGCTTGTACAGCGTCATCTTGGCTACACCGATCTCGCCAACCAGGGTGTCGACGCCGACACTGGTTCCTCGCTCGTAAAATAGGCGCGCTGCCTCCTCGACGATCACGTCCCGCTTGGTGGGCCGCGTTCCGCCCAGCGGTCTCTTTCCGTTCAATTCTCACCTCAGCTGGTTTGCAGCCACAAGGACAGGATCCCACACGGGCGCGAAGGAGGGAGCGTAGCCGAGGTCGAGTCCTGAGAAGTCGTCGATCGTCATCCGGGCATGGAGGGCGGTGGCAAGGACATTGGTTCGTCCGGCGACACCGTCATATCCGATCACCTGCCCTCCCAGAAGACGCCCGCCCTTTTTGTCAGCGTGCAGAACGATGCTCGTCTCGCGCGCGCCGGGGTAGTAGTGGGCCCGGTCGGTACCGGTGATGCGGCTGGTCATGAGCTCGATCCGGCTGCGCACGCCTGGCGGCCGCTGAGCCCCGTGCGGCCGATCTCGAGGTCGAATGCCTTGACCAGGGAGGTGCCCACCACGCCCTCGAACCGGGCGGGACGACCCAGGATCGCGTCGCCGGCGATCCGGCCCTGCTTGTTGGCCGCCGGCCCGAGGGGGAACCACGCCCGGCGCCCGGTGACCAGGTCGATGGTGTCGGTGCAGTCCCCGGCTGCCCAGACGCCCGCGCGGCAGGTCGCCAGGTCGTGTCCGGTCGTGACCGCGCGGGTTTCTGGGTTGAGGGGGGGATTGCCGCTGCTTCAGCCAGCTCGCTGCTGGACCGTACCCCAACGCTGATCACCACGGCGTTGCAGTCGATCTTCCGTCCGGTAGCGGTGCGGACACCGCGGACGGCGCCCGAGGCGGTGAGGATCTCGGTGACTTGCTGGTCGAGGTGGAGCGCGACATCATGGGCCCGCAGTTCGTCCTCGACGAGGACGGCCATGTCGGGGTCGAGCGTGGTGGGAAGGACCGTGGAGGCAGACTCGACGACCGCGACGACGGCTCCGTTCTCCCGTAGCACTTCGGCGAGTTCGACGCCGATGTAGCCGGCACCGATGACGACCACCCGACGCGGAGCGACCGCGTCGAGGTGGGCGCGCAGGCCGACCAGATCGCCATATCGGCGAAAGGTGAACACCCCCTCGGCCTCGTGCCCGGGGATCGACGGGACGACCGCGCGGGCTCCCGTGGCGAGCAGGAGCGCGTCGTAGGACTCGGCGTACTCGCCGCCGCCCCGGGCCCGGACGGCGACCGTACCCGTCGTGGGATCGAGGTCGACGACCTCGTGGCCGCGCCGTACGTCGATGCCCGCGGCGGCGAACTGCTCCGGAATACTCACCAGCAGCGATGCCGCATCGGGGATGCGGTCGTCGAGGTGGTAGGGCATACCGCACGCGGCGTAGGCGACGACGGGTTCGCGTTCGAACACGGTCACACGGGTCGAGGGTGACCGACGAGCGATCCGCGAAGCGGCGCTCATCCCCGCGGCGTCACCCCCGACCACGACGACCCGTCCCGGAGGGCTCACCGCCCCTGCCAGGCAGGGGCGCCCTGGCCTGCGAACGCCTGGACCTGCGTGGCGCGGACCATGGCGTTGGCGGGCACGCTCCGGGGATGCAGGCCTGTGATCGCATCGGTGACGGCGCACGTCGTCGCCACAGACAATGGATTGCGCTGCGCCGAGTGCTTCAGCGTGAGTCCGTCGGCGCCCTCCCGAGCCTGCCCGGCGACACGCGATGTCATGCTCCTGATTACGCCGTCCTCCTATCAGATACGTACAGGTATGGTTTTCCTGTGGGTCCCACGAATCGGTCGCCGTCGTACGCGCGGATGATGTCCTCCCGAGCTCGGGCCACCCGAGAGCGGATGGTGCCGACTGGACAGCCACTGATGTCGGCGGCTGTCGCATAGCTGACCTCCAGGACCTGGGTCAGGACAAATGCTTCTCGGCGCTCCGGCGCCAACCCGTCGACCAGTTCCCACAGCAGTACTGCCTCGTACTCTCCGGAACAAGCAGGTCCCTCCCAACGATCGGGACTGCAGGTTCGGGGACGGCGGACCGCCGTCCGCACCGCGTCGGCGGCCACCCGGCGGGCCACCGACAACAGCCAGGTGCGGGCGGATGCCCGGCCGGCGAATGAGGGCAGATTGGGGATGGCTCGCATGTACGTTTCTTGCGCGAGGTCCTCGATGTCTCGTTGGCCGGTTAGATACGTGAGAAAGCGCTGTACGTCACCCTGTGTGGCCCGGACGAACTCTGCTAATGATTCAGTGTCGCCGCGGCCGGCGGCGAGCGCCAAGCTAGTCACCGCGGCGTCGTCATAAAGCTGAGAGGACTTGTAGGATCTCATGGATACGGCATGTATCGGCTGAACGGACACGGCCTTTTCACGTCTGAATGCCTCGATTCGTCTCACACGGACCTGGCTAAGAGCGGATCGTGTTGCGCGACCTCGTCAACGCCTGAGAGCGTGTCGTCCATCAGAGCCGTCCAGGCGGGTGGTGCTGATACGACGTTGTCACCGCGCGTTGTGTGAACGTAGGCAGTGCGTCATTTCACGGCGACGGTTATCACCGTTGTTGCCGCTCCGCCGCTCACTGCACCGGGTATCGCGACCTGCCGGTCGAGAACGTGGGGGCGACGTCCGGCGGTACAGCGATCAGGCGCTGGCGAGGCGTCCCTGCCCAAGTTCCGTCAGCACCTCGATAGGGCGGGTGAGGATGCTTCCTACCGGAGAACTGGGCACGGCCTTGTCGTAGAGTCGCTGTAGTTCCTCTTGGGAGGAGGTCGACGAGTTGAGGTAGACCCTTGCCCGCACGGATGTATAGCCCGGGCAAACTTCTTCTGGGCTCTTGAGCCCCAAGAAGCATTGGAGATCCAGGTCCCCCTCGATCTCGACTGAGATCTCGTCGAGGTCGATTCCCATCATCGCCGCGTTAGCGACGAGTCCAGTAGTGAGGCAGCAGCCGTATGCTCCCAGTACGACCTCGACCATGTTGGGTGCCGTATCGGTCCCACCGAGTTGCTCGGGCTCGTCCATGGGAACCGTGTGCGTCCGAATGTGCGCCTCGCTGCGAAGCCCTTTCTTCCATTCCGTCTCCGCCTTCCATACGGTCTTGCCTGCTGAGGGGTTGGCGTGGATGTGGTCGATCAGACTGGCCAGGCGGCCCGCGTCGAACTCGTATTCAGTGGCCATTGCACACTCCCGCGCGTGATCGATTTCCTGGACAAGGCGGTAGTCGACTTACCGGACCAGCAACCTGGGAGAGACCGTGTAGACCCGTAGGCTCGAGGCGCCAATCCACTTCCATCAGGGCGGGCTGAACTGTATGGCTCAGCCGGTTGACGTCGCCGAAATGCAGTCGGGCCGGCGACACCGTGTGGTGTGGCCGGGTGTCGGTGGAGCCGCCCGACGCCCCGCCTCGGGGCCGGGGGGCGGGCCCCCCCCCCCCCCCCCCCCCCCCCCCCCGCGGGGGCGCCGCCCCCCCCCCCCCCCCCCCCCCCCGGGCCCGAGCGCGAGGACTGCCTGAACGGCGAGTAGACGGACAGGTCAGTCTAGTTGGGGGCACACGTGTCGAGCGCTGGTCGCACTGCCACTTGCGTCCCCCGACGACCGTGTGAGGGGAGTCTGGTCGGTTTGCCTAAGAACGTGAGTCGGTTACCGAGGTCGCGCCCGACTGCGCCGCCGGACCACGCGACCAGGCCTGGCGTTCACGCCCTTTCGAGTTCCGGATTATTTCTTCCTGGCTAATCGGGCGCGAGCGGCGCCTCCTTGGGAACGGAGGATCTACTTGTCTCGGGGCGCCGCGTTCGCGGGTGCTTGAACGGATTGACGTAGAGTTCGCGTCGGGTTCCGACGTCGATGACGCAGTCGGCGAGCGGGCGTGCCACGCACAGCAGTACGTACCCGTCGTCCTCTTGCTGGGGGCGCAGGGCGAACGAGCGTCCCCCGGAGTGGTCCACCTGGCCCTCGAGCAGTGAGGCCGCGCAGGTCAGGCATGCGCCGTACCGGCACCCATAGGGGAGCCGCATTCCGGTGTCCTCGAGCGCGTCGAGGAGGAACTCCTCCTCGGATACGGTCACCACACGCCCGTCCCGGTTGCGGACGGACACGTTGTAGGTGCTCATTTCATTCCCAGATGTCGGAGGTCGTGTCCCCGCCGGGATAGCGCATCTCGTGGGCGCGGGCGGGCCCGGCCGGCTCGTTGGCGAAGTCGATCAGGAAGTTCTCGTCGATGGACATGCCCCCGTTCTCCGTATCGCAGTCGATCTTGAACATGCAGGAGCCGTTGGTGGCCATCTCCGGGTAGAATTGGTTGTCCCAGCTGCTGAACAGCGAGGTGGTGGTGTAGAGGCGCTTGCCGTCGAGCGAGAGCTGGATCATCTGCGCGGCGCCGTCGACCTTCCGCCCATTGACGGTGTCCGCCTTGCCGAGCAGCCCGCCGATCCACACCTGCCCGGCCAGCTTCGGGTGGGCGGGGTCGGTGATGTCGTACTGGTTCACGCTGCCGTGCAGCCAGTTCACGAAGTACAGGAACCGGTCGTCCATCGAGACCAGGATGTCGGTCATCAGTCCCGGTACCGGCGTCGGCCAGCCCTTGAGCTCCACCGGGGGCACGTCGATGACCTTCTCGGCTGTCCACTCGCCGCTGCCGTCCTTCAGCAGGTGCCACATGTTCGTACTCAGCGCGGCACCCACGTAGCCGTGCATGCTGTCCGGGTTGTGGTGGAACCGGATCTCGAGGGGGATCATCCCCTCGCTGCCGAGGTCGACGCTCTTGATGACCTCGTGCTTGTCCCAGTCCCAGAAGTGGACCTTACTGCCGTACTTCCCGGCGGCGACGTCCTCGAGATCGAAACCGCCGTAGTAGGTGTTCGGCGACGCCCATTCACTGGACACCATCACGTTGTGCCGCGGCTGGTACCAGAAATCGTAGTTGTAGTCCACCCCCTCGAGGCCCTTTTCCCAACGGCCGACGATGTCGAAGTTGCCGTCGAGCAACAGGAAACCGCCGGGCCCCTCACCCTTCCCGTCACCTAGCATGCTGATCATGACCTGGCCGTCGGCCAGGCAGTGCACGGTGTGCGGGGCGGAGAGGTTGGTCTTGTCCAGGATCTCCTCGGGCTCGATGACCTTGTGCATCTTGGGTGCCCGCTTGTCGGCGGTGTCGATGATGTGGATGCGGCTGGAGCGCTGCCCACCCGCGATCAGGAAGCGCCGTTCCTTGCTCTCGTCCCCGTGGCAGGAACTGCAGGCGTTCCAGCCGAAATGGTGGAGTTCATCGCCGATGTTGGGCATCGGCAGCCGATGGATCACCTGGGAGTAGGTCGGAGACTCCGGGTCGAGGTCGACGGTGGCCAGGTAGTCGGGCGCCTCCACACCGGTGCCCACGTAGAGGGCGATCGTGTATCCGACCTTCTCCGGCTCGGCCTTCATCGCCGCCTCCGGCGACGGATAACCGGGCCCGGCGCACACACGCTGCTGTTCACTCACGATGTCCTCCTTCATGGATGGGTGTGACGGTCTCGTGCGCCCGAGCGATATCTGCCGCAGGTGCAGGGTGGCGCGTTCTACTCGTCCATCCCCCAACGGCGTCGAGCCCCTGGTTCTGCGCTCGCGGGTCGCGCGTGGTGGGGGACGTTGTCGAGGCAGCTCGTTGGTTACCTATAACGGTCCGTTGGTTATGCTGGGGCGTTATCCACAGCACTTCCGGCGCGAGACTGCCGCCGGCTAAACCCTGCCTTTGAGCATCAGATTCCAGTACATGAACGGGAGCCCGTAACGCTTGAGGTACCACATGTCGGTGCGTTCCTTGAGCGTGTCGATCTTCGGGATGGTCGGGGTGGGCTTCATCGTGTAGTCGAACTCGGCCAGCAGCATCTTGCGCCGGGCCGTGGTCAGCGGACAGGAGGAGTAGCCCTCGTAACGCGCCGAGGGCGTCCGCCCGGCCCGCACGGCCAGCAGGTTCTCGGCCACGACTGGGGCCTGCTTCCGGACTGCCGCCCCGGTCTTGGAGTTCGGGGAGGATCCCGCGTCTCCGAGGGAGAACACGTTGGGATAGCGGGTGTGCTGCATCGTGTGCTTGTCGATCTCCACGTAACCGAACGCGTTGGCGGGATCGGCCAGCGGGCCCTTCTTGATCCAGTCCGGTGCACTCTGCGGCGGCACCAGGTGCATCACCGAGTAGGGCAGCGTTGAGGTGGAGTCGTCGCCCTTGTGGGCGACCACCACCTCCCGGCTGTCCGGTCGAACCTCGGTCACCTCGCTCTCGAAGTGCACGGTGATGCCGTAGCGGCGCGCCACGCCGGCCAGGATGTCGGAGAACTCCTTCACGCCGAACATGCCGGGGGTGGGCAGCACCAGGTGCACATCGATGTTGCGCAGCACGCCCTGCTGGCGCCAGTAGTCCGCGGCCAGATAGGCGATCTTCTGTGGGGCGCCGGCGCACTTGATCGGCCCGGCCGGCATGCCGAAGACCGCGGTGCCCGAGCGGGTGTTGCGGATGAAGTTCCAGGTCGCCGGGGCGAGCTCGTAAAGATAGTTGCTCGACACGCCGTCGCGCCCCAGCGCCGCCGGCAGGCCGGTGATCTTTCCCCAGTCGAGCTGGATGCCCGGGCACACGACCAGGTACGAGTACCCGACCGAGGTGCCGTCGTCCAGGGTCACCTCCTGGTTGTCCGGATCGATCTCCGCCGCGCCCTGCTTGATCCAGGTGACGCCCTTGGGCATCACCGAGGACTGCGGTCGCGCGCTCTCCTCGACCGGCGCCCGGCCGCCACCCACGAGCGTCCACAGCGGCTGGTAGTAGTGCGTCGTCGCCGGGTCGATGACGGCGATGTCGGTGGCCTTGGTGTGCAGCAGCCGGGCGGCGACCGATATCCCGGCCGAGCCGCCTCCGACGATGACGATGTCGTGTCGTTTGGACGCCACGTGCGACGCACCTCCATCGGGCCAGGACCGTTGTTCGGACATCTAGCCTATCGGGTGTGGCGTCGAACACACAAGACGTCGACCGTGACCGTCCCGCGCCGGGACCGGCACGGGTCAGGCGCCGTTCATGTCCACCTGGTAGCCGTCGCGGGTCGACCAGCGTGCGATCACGTTGAACCGGTCGCCGCGGATGACACTCTCCCGCCACTCGACGGGCTCGTTATCGAGGCAGCCGAGGCGCTCCACGCTCAGCGCGCCGGTTCGCGCGGGCATCTTGAGCAGGCGTCGTTCGGGCGCGGTGGGCACGACGGCGGTGATCGTCTCGGTACCACCGGTGGGCTGCCGCCCGGTCCGGGTGACCAACTCGTCATAGATCCCGGAGTGGGTGAAATCGGCCTCGAGCAGCGGTGCCGCGTACGGGAGCGGCAGCCAGGCCCGGTCGAGCGCGAGCGGGTCCCCGTCGGCCAGGCGCAGGCGTTCGAGATAGACGAACTCGGCTGTGTCCGGTCGGCGCAGCCGCTCGGCGACCTCGGGCTGTCGGCGGGACTCCAACGCGCGCACCTCACTACGTTGGTCGAGCCCCGCCGCCTCCACCGAGCGGTAGAGCGAGTACAGCGCGCCGATCGGCTGGGCGATCTGCGGGCGCCGCACCCAAGTGCCCCGCCCGCGCCCGGAGTCAATCGTCCCGTCCTCACGCAGGCGCCGCAACGCATCCCGCACGGTGTGTCGGCTGACCTTGTACTCATCGGCCAGCTCGAACTCCCCCGGAAAGTCCTCGTCGAACTCGCCGGCGCGCAGTCGGCGTTCGAGCTCGGCGTGTAGCTGGGCCCACAGCGGCAGCGGGCTACGCCTGTCCATCGGTCGTGCGGCGGTCGGTCTCGGCGACATCGGGCCCTCGGTACACAGTCGAGTAATGTCTGGTTGCGCGTTCTACCATACAGCCGCTGGTCGGACCCCGCACGGGCCGCGGCTACGTGCCCGCGCTCGTCTCCCGGCCCGGCGCCACAGGACAGCGGACGCGTCCGGTACTGCCGGGCAGTATGTGGCTCGGGTCGCCTAGTCTGGCGCTCCCGTCGGATGCCGCTGGAGGTTCTGGTGTCGCGAACCCACGAGTCCGAGCACGCCGCCGACGGCGAGGAGTTCGAGCCCGACTACCGGTTCACCCTCGCCAACGAGCGCACGTTCCTGGCCTGGATTCGCACCTCGCTGGCACTACTGGCCGCAGCGGTGGCCGTCGAGCAGCTGGTGCCGGAGTTCGCGGTGCCCGGTGCACGACACGTCCTAGGTGGGCTGCTGGCCGTGCTGAGCCTGCTCGCCGCCGGGACGGGCCTGGGCCGCTGGCAGCGGGTCGACCACGCGATCCGCCGAGGCCTGCCCCTGCCCCGGCAGACCAGCCCGTGGTTCCTGGCCGCAGGGCTGATCCTCGTCGCGGTACTCGGCCTGATCCTCGTGGTCACCAAAGGCGTCGCAGGATGACCGGACCCGCGCTCGAGCGCCGGTTACCCGGCGACGGGCTACAGCCCGAGCGCACCGCTTTGTCGTGGAGCCGCACGTCGTTGGGGTTCCTCGCCAACGGCGCGCTGCTGCTGCTGCGCGACGCGCAGCACTACAGCGGCCCCTTGCGGCTGCTCCCGGCCGTACTGGCCCTGGCGCTGGCCGTCGTGGTCTACGGGTTCGGCCGGGCCCGCCTGCACACCCTGCGCCACAAGCCCCTGCCCGCCCCGCTCGCGGCCCGCCGCCAGACGATGGTGATCGGCTGGTCGATGATCACCCTCACCATCGCCACGGCCATCCTGCTCGGCCTCTGAACTGCACGGCGGAGCCCACCCCAAATTTGGTCGATGTCGACGTGGCGGGCGGGTTGCCACGCGTGCTTGTACGAACATCCGGACTTGTGCCAAGATTTGTGCGCCAGCGCACAAGCGTGCTCGAGGAGGAGGTGGCGTCGCGTGCAGTATGGCTTCGCGATCGATCAGCGGACCTGCATCGGCTGCCACGCCTGCACCGTGGCGTGCAAGACCGAGCACGAGGTTCCGGTGGGGCAGTTCCGGACCTGGGTCAAGTATGTCGATCAGGGAGAGTTTCCGAACAACACCCGCGACTTCGGGGTGATGCGGTGCAATCACTGCACCGACGCACCGTGTGTCAACATCTGCCCGACGAAGGCTCTGTACAAGCGTAAGGACGGCATCGTCGACTTCGACGGCGACCGGTGCATCGGGTGCAAGAGCTGCATGCAGGGCTGCCCCTACGATGCGATCTACATCGACGAGGACACCCACACCGCCGCGAAGTGCAACTTCTGCGCGCACCGCATCGACGAGGACCTCGAGCCCGCCTGCGTGGTCGTCTGCCCGACGCACTCGATCTGGGTCGGCGACCTCGACGACCCGGGTAGCGGCATCTCACAGTTGATCAACTCGAACCCGGTCACGGTACGGGCCCCCGAGCAGAACACCGGCCCGAACGTGTTCTACCTGGGCGCCGACCGTGCCGTGCTGGATCCGTTGGCTGCGCCGGTGGATCAGAGCTACATGTTCTCCACCCCGGATCAGCACCGTATCGATGTCGGCCAGGACATGAGCGTCGATCCCGTCAGCGGCGCGAAGACGACGTTGAACACCCCGCACCCGCGCCCGTGGGGTTGGCGGGTCACGACCTATATGTGGACCAAGGCCGTGGGCGGGGGCGCGGTGTTGTTGGCCGCGCTGGCGGTGTTGCTCGGGCTCGATCTCGGGGTACTCACGACGATCGTCGCCCCGGCACTCGGGGTGCTCGGCGTGGGCGCCACCGGGGTCCTGCTGGTCACCGACCTCAAGCGCCCCGAACGATTCCTCTACATCCTGCTCAAGTCCAATCTCAAGTCCTGGCTCGTGCTGGGGTCCTACGCGCTCGCCGCGTTCGCCGCCGTGTCCGGGGTGTGGCTTCTGGTGGGCATCGGCGTGGAGACCGGGCTGATCGGTTCGGCCGACACCGCGTTCACCGTGCTCGCGGTGCTCGGAATCCCCACCGGGGTGATGGTGGCCGGCTACACGGCCTTCTTGTTCGGCCAGGCCGAGGGACGGGACCTGTGGCAGTCACCGCTGTTGTTCTGGCACCTCGCGGTGCAGGCGGTCATGGTCGGCAGCGGCGCGTTGGCCGTGGCGGCGGCCATCGCCGGCACGGACCCCGCCGGTTCGGCGCTCATCGCGCGAGTCTTCGCGGTGGCCACCGTGGTGCACGTGCTGATGCTGCTGCTGGAGTACGGCGGCAAGCACGCCAGCAGGCAGGCCACCGTCGCCGCGCACATGATCACTCACGGGCGCTATGCGCGGCTGTTCTGGTTCGGCGGGGTGCTCGCCGCCGTCGTGGTCGCTGCGCTGGCCTTCCCGGGCTGGGGCGGCGGTGCCGCCGTCCTCGTCGCGGTGGGCGGGCTGATCGCCCAAGGTGCCCTGCTGGCCTACGAGTCCGTGTTCGTCCGCGCCGGCCAGGATGCCCCGTTGTCCTGACCTGACCCTTGCCGCCGGCCCGGCAGGAGCCCGCGGCCTCAAGCCACCCCGAACCCGTGCCCACCACGCCGGAGGCTGGAAACCATGACCGAGACCGCGCCGCAGCGCACCGACGCCGAGCCAGCCGAGCCGGCCGCGGCTGCCCCCACGGCCCCGCCGCAGGCGCCACCGAAGCACGCGGCCCCGGCGCTCGGGCATCCGTTACCTGGTGCACGCAGTCACGAGCACCTGCGCAACTTCCCGCCGGTCTCGGACTGGGACAACCACGTCGAGTACGACGCCAAGGCCCACCCGCGCAAGGTGCCGCACTCCTACATGCTCGTGCCGACCACGTGTTTCAACTGCGAGTCGGCCTGCGGTCTTCTGGCCTATGTCGACAAGGAAGATCTCTCGGTCAAGAAGGTCGAGGGCAACCCGGCCCACCCGGGCTCCCGGGGCCGCAACTGCGCCAAGGGCCCGGCCACGATCAACCAGGTCAACGACCCTGAGCGGATCCTGCACCCGCTGCGTCGCACCGGGGAGCGCGGCGCCGGTCAGTGGGAGCAGGTCAGCTGGGACGTTGCGCTCGACGACATCGCGAACCGGATCCGGACCGCGATCACCGAGGGCCGTCACGAGGAGGTCGCCTACCACGTCGGCCGGCCCGGGGAGGACGGTTTCGCCGAGCGTGTGCTGCAGGCCTGGGGCGTCGACGGGCACAACAGTCACACCAACGTCTGCTCCTCCGGCGCGCGGCTGGGACAGACCCTCTGGGGCGGTTACGACCGGCCCTCCCCCGACCACGCCAACGCGAAGGTCATCCTGCTGTTCTCCTCGCACCTGGAGACCGGGCACTACTTCAACCCGCA